>CAZUEI010000008.1:0-17156 GCA_964618985.1 uncultured Chloracidobacterium sp. | reverse complement strand
TGCAGAAAGTCGGTTGTCGTAAAGCTTTGGATAGCCGTCCCTGCATTATAACAGCCGTCGCTGCACCGGGCAAGAAAAAAGAGCAAAGATGAATGCCGACTAAGGTCAACGCAGTAGGCAAACGAAAAGTGCCTAAAAAAGATAAAGGAGAAAAAAATGAAAACGAACAGCAAAACAACAACAGATCAAAAAAGGCATCTGCACATTTTTTCGGCAGTTTGCCTCTCGATATTTCTATTTGTTACGGCGGCTTTTGCCGAGCAGCCCAAGTTGCCCGAAAACGGCAAGATCGCTTTTGCAGCCATTGAGAAGGAGCGATACGACATTTTTACGATCAATAGCAACGGCAAGGGCCAGACAAATATCACAAACACACCCGACCAAGATGAAATATCCCCGTCATGGTCTCCGGATGGGACAAAACTCGCCTTTTTATACAAGCTGTATGCAAATGCGTATGTTCTTGGATACATGGATAAGGACGGGTCGAACAAGACCTTTCTTATTGAAGTGTCCATTCCAGACAACGTTGGAGACACGCTGAGCTGGTCGCCGGACGGAAAAAGGATCGCCTTTTCCTCATACGGGGACATTTTTTCAATAGAAATTGACAATGGCTATCCGGTCAATCTTACCAACAATCTGACGTATGAACGGCAGCCTTCATGGTCGCCAGACGGTCAGCAGATCGCGTTTAGCCGTCAGGAAAGCTGGGGCTATAGCGTTTACAAAATGAACGCCGACGGCGGCAAGCAGGAACGCACCCCTTTGGGAGCAGGTGTTTCGGGGGCAGAAGCAGCGAAATGGTCGCCTGACGGGAACCGATTTTTATATTTCGACGACCTCTGGGGTGATTGTTATTACTGTTTGATTTCATCGAATACTGATGGAACGAAGAACATCATTTTGGATAGCAGTGCTTCGAGCGCGGATTGGTCGCCCGACGGTACAAAGGTCGTTTTTGCCGGCTGGGACGGATCATCAAATCGGATATTTATTAAGGATGCAACTGTGAACGCACGCAAGATCGTGATCGGCCCTAAGCACGCCAGTCAACCCGACTGGCAGCCTTTACCTTAGCTAGCGGTTCGTGATTTGACTGTTTACTGATAGGCTTCGGGAACTATCTCAAAGTATCAGCGCTTCACAGGCCGACAATTCAGCTTGGCCTGCAAAACGCCCATTTCAACGGCTTTAATGCCGGTATCAAAGGAGATTAGAACAATGAACATCATCAAAAAAATTCCTGCCATCATCGGTTGGCAGTTCATGTTGGCGGCAATCGTCGCCCTGGTTTTCTCAGTATCGGTCGCACGCGCCGACGCAGTTACGGACTGGAATGCGAAAGCCCTTACTTACTCCGGCCCGCCGCTGGGCGGCAGGCCGGGGCCGACCTTTGTGCTCGACGTTGCGGTTACACAGTTGGCTGTTTATGATGCCGTCCAGGCGATCGAGGGCGACTACCAACCGTACTGCGGAAGTATCGCCGGAGCAAGCGGCTCAACGGCAGCGGCCGTTGCCAAGGCCGCACGCGACGTGCTGGTAAATCGTTTTCCGGGCCAGTTGGCGACGATCACCGCAGATTACAACGCTTACGTAGCAGGAATCGATCCTAACGATCCTGGATTCGCGGTCGGGGCGGCAGCGGCGCAATGCATGATAAACATGCGGGCAAACGACGGAAGCTTTCCGGCCGGTTGGCCTGCATTTTTCGGAAGCACCGCTATCGGCCAGTGGCGACCGGCCGCAAGCGGACCGTTCACATTCTCATGGCTTCCCGACGTTACCCCGTTCACGATCCGGTCCGGCGACCAGTTCAGGGCAAAAGCGCCGCCAAGTCTCACCAGCCCGGAATATACGAGAGCTTACAATGAAGTAAAGAATCTTGGTTCGGCCACTAGCACCCATCGCACCGCCGATCAGACTGAACTGGCCAATTTCTGGAACGGGAATTTTCCGGGTCAGTTTAATAGGCTTGCACGTGACCTGGCCATCAGCCAGGGCCTTAGCATTAGCCAAAGTTCACGGCTTCATGCCTTGGTCGCCGCTTCGATGGCGGACGCCGCAATCACGGCGTGGGATAGTAAGGTCCTTTACAATTTCTGGCGCCCAATAAGTGCGATTCAATTTGGTGAGGATGACGGCAATTCCAGAACGGCCGGCGACCCAACCTGGACGCCTTTCGTAGCGACACCTCCTTATTCCGATCACACGTCGGGAGCAAATAACTTATCCGGCTCGTCCACGCGTGCCATGTCCTTATTTTTCGGCACCAACGAGATGGCTTTCCAGATAGCCACGACGAACCCGGGCCCGACGCAGAATGACATTCGTTCGTACTCCAGTTTCTCGCAAGTTCGCGAGGAAGTAGAAGACGCACGTATTTTTCAGGGGATCCATTTCCGATTTGCGGATAGGGACGCTCGCAAGCAGGGTGAGCATATAGCCCAATGGGCGCATGCCCACTACTTCCGGCCGGTCGCCGCAGCAGACTGATCAAACATGATCTGTCGGTCGAAGACGATTTACATTTCGAGTCAGAAAATACCGCACGGCCCCTGCGGTATTTTTTTTAGCTCAATGCGCTCCAAATAATTGTCTAAGATTTTATGTTGCTTATCTTCTGAAGATAAATGTATAATTTTGCGTTCACAAAAAAAACAGGCCCGTCACGCCGGACGGGGTGGTTAAAGTAAAGCGTTTTGATAAACATGCCCGTTTTTATCTGCACTCTACTTTCGGATTCAACTAAATTTTCTTCAGGTGAGGCACTATGAAAAAGAACAATGATGAAAGTATGGATAGCGCTTCGGCGGGGGACTCGACAGTCAGCCGCCGAAAGTTTTTTGGAAAATTAGGTACGGCAGCCATTGGAGCTGCCGCGATGGGTGCGGCCGCTCCGATCGTGGATAAAAGATCGACAGCTGCGGCACAGAACGGCGGCGGGAATTCGTTTTATCATCAGCGGGCGCAAGCGTCATATCAATTTCGCGTAAACTGCGCGCAAGACAATTTCCAGCCGATACCTCCTCGTTTCAGCCGTCCAAACAACGGTGACGAAGCTCGTTATCCAAATCGTATTGCAAGCTATTCGAAGGCCTTGGCGCACCAGGCCAACGGTGAGGTCGTGCCATCGGCTTACAATGCTTTACTTGACGCATTGCGAACCGGAAACCCGGCGTTATTCGAGCAGGTCCCAATGGGCGGCGTCGTGAAGTTGACAAGTCCGCAAAGCGGCTATGCTTTCGATACAGAAGGAGCTGATGCGTTTACCTTTATTCAGCCCCCGGCGCCGGCATTTGCAAGCAAGGAGATCGCCGCCGAGATCGCTGAGAATTATTGGATGGCTCTGCTGCGTGATGTGCCGTTCACAGATTATCCTGCAAACGCAATTGCAAGTGCTGCAGCTGCCGATCTGACTGCTTTCGGCGCAGATTTCAAAGGGCCAAAAAATTCCAGTGGGCAGGTGACGCCGGAACTTCTTTTCCGGGGCCTGACGACTGGTGACAGGACCGGACCATTGATGTCGCAGTTTTGGTATCACGACTGCAATTTTGGCGCAAACGCGATTAACCAGCGGATCACGACGACAGTTCCGAATGTGGATTATATGACCGATTTCGCCTCCTGGCTGGCGATCCAGAACGGCGCCGCACCGGTGAGCGGCAATGTTTTCGATCCGACGCTTCGTTATATGCGAAACGGTCGCGATATTGGACAGTGGGTTCATATTGACGTGCTTTTCCAGGGGTATTTCCAGGCCTTTCTGATCATTGCCGGAATGGGCGTTCCTTTTGACGATGGAAATCCTTATAAGAATTCAGCCACCCAGAACGGATTCGCCACATTTGGCGGGCCGCATATTGCAACGATTCTGTGTGAGGTTTCGACGCGGGCGCTAAAAGCGGTATGGAACCAAAAATGGATAGTCCACCGCCGATTGCGTCCCGAGGTATTTGCCGCCCGTGTCGATCGAACTGCTTATCACGGAGCAGGTTATCCGGTGCATCCTGAGATTCTGACTTCGTTGAATACGTCTTCACGACTCGGCGGTTACATGCCTGCCGGAAACGCATTGTTGCCGATGGCGTTTCCCGAAGGTTGTCCGACGCATCCAGCCTACGGAGCGGGTCATGCGACCGTTGCCGGAGCTTGCGTAACGATTCTCAAAGCGTGGTTTGATGAGTCTTTTGTCGTTCCAAATCCAGTGGTTCCGAATGTTACTGGAACGGCTCTTTTGCCTTATGCAGGCGACTCTCTGACTGTTGGCGGCGAGCTTAACAAGATCGCGTCGAATGTGGCGAACGGCCGCAACATTGCGGGCGTCCATTGGCGTTCGGATGCAACAGAGTCGCTTAAACTCGGCGAGGCAATTGCGATCAGTGTCCTAAAAGATCAGAAACGTTGCTACAATGAGCAATTCAGCGGATTCAGCCTGACAAAGTTTGACGGAACCACGGTTACTGTCTAGCAAAGAAAAAAGTTATATGGAAAATCAAAAGCGCGGTCAAGATGGCCGCGCTTTTGTTATTTCCTGATGCCTTGGCTGTCTTTTATTTTTTTGAGGGCTTGAGGGCTTCCTGCAAGAATCTGCCATAATCGGCCTTTAAACTTTGGTCGATCTCGGAGGCTTTTCTCAAGTCGCTTACCGCTTCCGCCTTCCTGCCCAAGTCCAGGTGCATTATTCCGCGACGAGCGTAGGCGTCTGCATTATCCGGCTTTAGTTCAATTACTTTTGAATAATCAGCGATCGCGACATTTTTATCAACTTCTTCATTAGCGCTTGCTCGATTTAGTAAAACCACAATGTTCTTTGGCGCTAATTCCAACGCTTTTGTATAGTCGGCGACCGCTCCGGCAAAGTCGCTCATTTCCTGCTTTGCAGCGCCTCGGCCTGTGAAAGCCTCATAGCTTTTCGGCATTATTTCAAGGGCTCGGTTGTAATCAGCCAGCGCCGTCGCGAATTCTTTTTTTGCGACGAGCGCATTTCCGCGATTGTTGTATGACATCTCATGAGCCTTTTTGTCGTATTTGTCCGTGAGGCCGTTAAAGATGTCAATTGCTTTTGAAAAATCTGCTATCGCGGCGTCGTAATTATTTTGATCGAGATAGATACATCCACGATTGTAATAGCTCAACGGATGCTTCGGAGTGAGTTCGACGATCTTGGAAAGATCGGCAATGGCTCCACTGATATCCCCTGCGGCAAGTTTTAGATTTGCGCGGTTGTTGTAGGCATCGACAAGTTTGGGATCTAATGCGATCGCCCGGTCATAGGCGAGCATCGCATTTACCTTGTCGCCTTTATCCTGTAACGCTAATCCCCGGTTATATTCCTCCACCGCCTTTTGAGCGTTCGCCGGGGCCGCGAAAACAAACAAACCGATAATGAAAATGATCGTTGATTTCATCTTATCTCCCCTGCGTTTTGTCGAAGAAATGCGGTCTATAATACAATCATATTTACCGCGAACACAAGATACACTAAATGCCCAAACGTACAGACATCAACAAAATCCTGATAATTGGATCGGGCCCGATAGTGATAGGCCAGGCATGCGAATTTGATTATTCGGGGACGCAGGCATGTCGGGCTTTGAAGCAGGAAGGTTTTGAGGTTGTCCTGGTCAATTCCAATCCGGCGACGATCATGACCGATCCTGAGATCGCTGACCACACTTACATCGAACCGCTTACTCTTGAGACTGTTACAGCAATTATTGAAAAAGAACGTCCCGATGCGCTTTTGCCGACTGTCGGCGGGCAAACCGGACTCAATCTGTCAGTAGAACTTTACGAGCAGGGAATTTTAGATAAATACGAAGTCAAACTTATCGGCGCCAACATCGACGCGATCAAGGTCGGCGAAGACCGAGAGTTGTTCAAAGCGGCGATGGACGAGATCGGCATCCAGAGTCCAAAAGGCGGCTTTGCGCACAACTGGGAAGAAGCCGAGAAGATCGTCGAGGAGATCGGTTATCCGGCGATAGTGAGGCCGAGCTATACGCTCGGCGGGACCGGCGGCGGCACTGCGTTCAATCCTGATGAATATGAGGAAATTGCAAAGAACGGACTGGCAGCTTCACCGATCTCACAGATCCTTGTCGAAGAGTCTATTCTTGGTTGGAAGGAATTTGAGCTCGAGGTCATGCGTGATCTCAATGACAACGTTGTCATAATCTGTTCAATCGAAAATTTTGATCCAATGGGCGTACACACCGGCGATTCGATCACCGTAGCACCTGCACAAACACTCACCGACCGCGAATACCAAAACCTGCGTGATATGGCGAAGGCTTGCATACGCAAGGTTGGCGTTGAAACCGGCGGATCGAACATTCAGTTTGCAGCAAATCCGACAAACGGCGACGTGCGCATTATCGAGATGAATCCTCGTGTGTCGCGTTCGTCGGCGCTCGCTTCAAAGGCCACCGGCTTTCCGATTGCCAAGATCGCAGCCAAACTCGCAGTTGGATACACGCTTGACGAGATACCGAACGATATTACAAAGAAGACTCCGGCGTCGTTCGAGCCGACGATAGATTACGTTGTCACCAAGATACCGAAATGGGCGTTCGAGAAATTTCCCGGAGCCGAAGACGTTCTTGGAACGCAGATGAGATCGGTCGGCGAAGTGATGGCAATTGGCCGCACTTTCAAAGAATCGCTGTTCAAGGGGCTGCGGTCGCTAGAAGCCGTCAAGCCGCTGCGATTACAAAATGTTCCCGATGCGGAATTGCAGCGCAAACTTGCCCGCCCAAACTCGCAGCGATTTTCATACATCACCTACGCTTTGCAGAATGGTTACTCGATAGATGAGATACACCGGTTGACGATGATCGATCCGTGGTTTCTCGATCAGCTTGCACAAGTGATGGAGTTTCAGGCAGGCCTCGATGCAAAACCGATCCGGAAATATTCAATTGATGAGATCCGTATCGCTAAGGAATATGGCCTGTCCGATCGACGGCTTTTTTACATGACGGGTGACTCCGAAAACGATGTTCGCGAACATCGAAAAAAGCTAGGCATCGCTCCGGTTTACAAACGTGTCGATACCTGCGGCGCCGAATTTGAATCTTTCACGCCTTATCTATATTCGACCTACGAACAAGAGTGCGAGGCTGAGCCGACTGACAGACGCAAGATAATGATCCTCGGATCGGGGCCGAATCGGATCGGGCAAGGAATCGAGTTTGACTATTGCTGCTGTCACGCGAGCTTTGCTTTGCGCGATGCCGATTTCGAGACGATCATGGTCAATTGCAATCCCGAAACTGTTTCGACGGATTATGACACTTCGGATCGTTTGTATTTTGAGCCGCTTACATTTGAGGATGTGATGAACATCGTCGATGTCGAAAAACCTGACGGCGTGATAGTCCAATTTGGCGGGCAGACGCCGTTGAATTTAGCCGACAGGCTGCACGAAGCAGGCGTTCCGATAATTGGGACATCGCCGGACTCGATAGACCTTGCCGAGGACAGAAAACGATTTGGCACATTGCTTGAAAAGCTAACAATCCCTTGCCCTGAGAATTCCAGCGTTACTTCAGCAGAGGAAGCCAAAACTGTTGCAAATACAATAGGTTATCCGATTGTCGTCCGGCCAAGTTTTGTCCTTGGCGGACGGGCGATGGCGATAGTTTACGATGACCAATCGCTGGACGAATATATGCGGTCGGCAGTCGATGCTTCGCCTGAAAAACCGATCCTCATCGACAAATTTCTCGAACGCGCGGCTGAGGTCGACGTCGATGCTTTAGCTGATGAAAATACGGTGGTGATCGCCGGCATTCAAGGCCATATAGAAGAAGCCGGAATTCACTCAGGCGATTCGTCAAGCGTGCTTCCGGCGCAAAAAATTGCCGCCGAGCATATCGAAACAATTCAGCATTACACGAAACTTCTTGCACAGGCATTGAAAGTCAAAGGCCTGATGAATATTCAATACGCGATTAAGGACGACCGCGTATTTGTTTTGGAAGTTAATCCGCGTGCATCACGGACTGTGCCGTTTGTCGCAAAAGCGACCGGCGTTCCGATCGCAAAGATAGCGTCATTGGTCATGGCAGGTGAAAAAACACTTGCCGATTTCAATCTACCGGATGTTTTGCCGGTGCCAAAGATCTTTGTAAAATCGCCGGTGTTTCCGTTCAAGAAATTTGCTGGTGTCGATCCGGTTCTCGGACCAGAGATGCACTCGACCGGCGAGGTCATGGGCGCCGGAGCAACTTTTGGCGAGGCTTACGGCAAAGCGATGGAAGGTGCTGGTTTGAAGTTACCGCTCTCGGGCCGAGCGTTCATTTCTGTCAATGATTCCGACAAAGGCCAGGCAGTTGTTTTGGCGCGGCGGCTCAATAAACTCGGATTTCATCTGATTGCAACATACGGCACGGCAAATCGCCTTAGAGAAGTTGGTCTGGAATGTGAAGCGGTATTTAAGGTCAATGAAGGCCGGCCGAATATTGCCGACCTCATTATGCAGGGCGAGATCGCCCTCATCATAAATACGCCGCTTGGCAAGGTTTCATTTTATGATGAACAGGCGATACGCAAGGCCGCACTGCAATTCAATGTGCCGTGTGTGACCACTATTACAGGGGCGGAAGCATTGGTCGAAGCCATCGGAACAAAGATGTCTGAGAAACAAATAACTGTGCGAAGCTTACAAGAAATTCACCACAGAGGGCACAGAGAACACGGAGCTTAAAAATGGTCACTCCGGTTGGTTCGGCGATTTTAATAGGTTATCAGTTCTTATTTCTCAGTGCCCTCTGTGTGCTCTGTGGTGAATTCTTCTGCTTCCAAATCTTGACCAATCACGCGCTTTACAATAACTTTAAGTAAAGTTTTCTGAAATTTAGCAGTTACAAAAATAATAAATGAGTGAATCGCATGACCGCGAGATCATCGGCGGGCATCTGCTTGTAATCGGCGGGGCAGAAGATAAATATAACGAACGGCGGATCTTGAAAAAGTTCCTGGAATTGGCGGGCGGCGAAAAGGCGGAAGTCTTGATCGTGCCGGTGGCGTCGGACTTTCCCGAATTTGCGGCGGATGTTTACACGCAGGCATTCCGTAATCTTGGCGTTACAAATCCGCGGGTTCTGCGTGCGACATCGCGTCAGGATGTGGCTCACGCTGATGTCGAAAAACTGCTCGGTGGTGTGACCGGCGTGTTCTTGACCGGTGGCGATCAGATGCGGCTTGTGTCACTGCTAGGCGGAACAAAGGTTGCAGAAAGGCTTCGGAAAATGGTGCGCGAAACTAACGTGGTTCTCGCCGGATCGAGCGCCGGTGCCGCGGCGATGAGTACGTCGATGATCGTTCGCGGTGAGCCGAGCTCGCATCCGCACAAGAATGCGGTAAAGCTTTCGCCGGGACTTGGCTTCCTAAAAAACATCATCATTGACCAGCATTTTACCGAACGCGGCCGCATAAGCCGTTTGATCACGGCAGTTTCGTATAATCCGTATAATCTGGGTATCGGCATTGACGAAAACACGGCGATAATACTGGATGGTAAAGGTGGGCTTGAGGTCTTCGGCCAAGGTTCCGCAACTATCGTTGATGGTTCACAGATTACTTTCAATGAGATAGCTGAAGTTGCTGATAATGAGGCATTTAGCATATGCGGGGTGCAGTTTCATGTTTTGCGTGACGGTCTGATTTATAACTATTTAGAGCGCCATCCGATACAGCCGACGAACGAGTTTTTATTGCCCGATTTAGGTTGATTACGATTATGGAGATCCTGGAAATACGTACACTTCGCGGGCCGAATTATTGGAGCGGCTACTGGAAAAAGCTCATTATCATGCGCATAGACATCGGTGCGTATGAAAAAAAGCCGACCGGCAAGATCAAAGGTTTTTACGAGCGGATGAATGACGTCATGCCTTCGCTTGTGACACATGGCTGCAGTTATCAGGAAGAGGGCGGTTTCCTGCGGCGAGTGAAGGAAAGTACATGGGCTGGACACGTAATCGAACATTTGGCTCTTGAGCTGCAGACGCTTGCTGGGATGGACACCGGATATGGCCGCACACGCGAGACGACCGAAACCGGTGTTTACAATGTTGTTTTCAGTTATCTCGAAGAAGAGGTCGGGCGATTCGCAGGCCGTGCTGCGGTGCGTCTGTGGCTCGACCTTGCCGAAGGGCGTGATCTCAAAGAGATCAGAGTCGATCTCGCCAAAGACATTCAGGAAATGCGCGAGATCCGCGAGAATGTCCGCTTTGGCCCATCGACCGGATCGCTTGTTGAGGAAGCCGACAATCGCGATATTCCGTTTATCCGGCTCAACGACCAGTCGCTGGTGCAGCTAGGGTATGGCGTTCATCAAAAACGCATACAGGCCACGACGACCGTTAATACAAATATGATCTCGGTCGATATCGCGGGCAACAAGCACGCGACCAAGAAGCTGCTCGGCGACATGGGTGTTCCTGTTCCAAACGGCTATCGCATTCGCGAGATCGAGGAACTCGAAGAGACCGTCGATAGAGTAGGTTATCCGGTCGTGATAAAACCGCTCGACGGCAATCACGGCAAGGGCGCGACCGTTGGGATAAAAACGATCGAGGACGCCAACATCGCGTTTGAAAAGGCGAAAGAATATTCACGCTATATCATTGTGGAAAAACAACTCGTCGGCTCGGATTTTCGGGCGCTCGTAGTGAACAATCGCCTGATCGCGGTTGCCGAGCGCGTTCCAGCCCACGTTGTTGGAGACGGCAAAAGCACTATTGAGAAACTGATCGATAAGACAAACGCCGATCCTCGTCGCGGTTATGGACACGAGAATGTGTTGACGCAGATCGATATCGACAACCAAACGATGCGGTGTATTCGCAAAGCCGGGTACGCACTTGAAAGCATTTTGCCAAAAGGCGAGATACTGCATCTTAAAACTACGGCGAATATCTCGACCGGCGGCACGGCGATCGATTGCACGGACGAAGTTCATCCTGAAAATGTTTTTCTTTTTGAGCGTATCGCACGAATCATCGGCCTCGACGTGGCGGGTGTCGATGTTATCGCACCAAATGTCAGCGAGCCGCTGAGTGAAAACGGCGGCGGCATCATCGAGGTCAACGCCGCGCCCGGTTTTCGAATGCATTTAGCTCCGAGCGAAGGCATAGGCCGCAATGTCGCCGAGCACGTTATCGATATGCTTTTCCCGCAGGGCACGCCGGCGCGAATCCCCATCTTTGCCATTACGGGAACGAACGGGAAAACGACGACGACACGCCTGATCGCGCACATATTAAAAAATGCCGGCCGCACAGTTGGCTTTACGACGACCGACGGTACTTACATTGGCAATCAACAGATCGTTCAGGGTGACAACACCGGCCCGGTTTCGGCACAGCTTGTGTTGAAGGACCCGACCGTTGATGTTGCAGTTTTGGAAACGGCTCGCGGCGGCATTATCCGCTCTGGCCTTGGGTTTGATTACTGCGATATTGGCGTCGTATTAAACGTTGCTGCCGATCATCTTGGCCTCAAAGACGTTAACACTCTTGAGGACCTCGCCCGCGTAAAATCTGTCGTGCCCCGTGCCGTTTCGAAAAAAGGCTGGGCCGTGCTAAATGCAGAGGACGATCTTGTTTACAAGATGAAAGAACTGACGGAGGGGCGTGTGGTGTGTTTTTCGATGGATGAGAACAACCCGAACATCAAGCGTCGTGCCGAACGCGGTCGCGTTTCGTGCGTGTACGAGAACGGCTACATCACTATCCTCAAAGGCAAATGGAAGGTCCGTATCGAAAAAGTGACCAACGTTCCGATCACATACGGCGGCCGCGCCGAGTTTATGATCCAGAATGTGCTCGCAGCGACGCTGGCGTGTTTTGTCCACGGCGTTTCGCTCGAAGACCTGCGTGTCGGGCTGACGACATTTAACGCCGGAACGGCACAGACACCCGGACGGCTCAACTTTGTCGAGGTTGGCGATGTGACGGTCCTAATGGATTATGCTCATAATCCGGCAGGTTTACGCGGCCTCGCGGCGTTCATCGCTAAACTGCCCAATAAATACCGCACCTGCGTCATCAACGGAACCGGCGACCGACGCGACGAGGATATCCGCGAATTCGGCCAGATCGCGGGCGAGACCTTTGACCGTATCGTAATTCGTCGCGGACATTACCTTCGCGGCCGTGACGAAAAAGAATTGTTTGCGCTGCTGCAAGAGGGAATTGCCCGCAGCGGACACGAACCAACCGTCCGCATCATCCCCGAAAGCCGCGACGCCATTCACCACGCGATAAAATACGGCCGCAAAAAGGAACTTGTCGTGACTCTCGCAGACCGCGTGCCGGACGATATTCGTTTTGTGCAGGAATTCAGGGATTTAGTTAATGAGCGGAAAACGGAATAGGCAGCTTATCGATAAATTGCGATTTCCATTTCCAAATCTTTACTAATAGACGCGCGATACATGCCATCTGAATTGAACGGCAGCGTGACATTTCCTTGAGCATCGACAGCGATCAGGCCGCCGTCGCCTTTGATCTCGGTTAGGCGGTCGATGGTTTCGCGGGCAGCTTCTTCCAACGATAATCCTTTGTATTTCATTCGAGCCGCAACGTCGTAAGCCGTGACGCCGAGCATAAAGTATTCTCCGTGGCCGGTGCATGAGACGGCACAGGTTTCGTCTGCGTAAGTTCCGGCTCCGATCAATGACGTATCGCCTACGCGGCCGAATTTCTTGTTGGTCATGCCGCCGGTTGAGGTTGCCGCGGCGACATGGCCTTTACTGTCACAAGCGACTGCTCCGACAGTGCCAACAGGCCTGGCGGCGGCGTGATCGAGTTGAACGCGTCCCGCGGCCAAGGCTTCCTGAAGTTGTAGCCATCGATGCTCGGTGAAGAAATATTCGTCTGGTTCCATTGCGACGCCGATCTGCTCGGCAAATTGATTGGCTCCTTCGCTGGCGAGCAGAATATGCTCGGTTCGTTCCATAACAAGGCGGGCGAGGCTAACGGGATTTTTGATATTCTTTACCGCAGCGACCGCGCCGGCTTTTAGCGTTTTGCCGTCCATTATCGAGGCGTCCATTTCCTGCTCACCTTCGTGCGTGAAGACAGAACCGCGACCGGCGTTAAAGAGCGGAAAGTCTTCGAGCGAGCAAACTGCCGCTTCAACAGCGTCAAGCGAACTGCCGCCCTTTTCCAAAATCTCCCAACCAGATTTCAAAGCTGTCTCAAGGCCGCTTCGATATTCGGCTTCTAGGGCGGGCGTCATCTGCGATCTGAGGATGGTTCCCGCGCCACCGTGAATTGCCAGTGCGATCTTTGCCATAAGAAGAATTTACCACAGAGACACAGAGGACACAGAGAAAAGAATTTTAGAAAACTCTGTGCTCTCCGTGACTCTGTGGTGATTTCATAGCTTTAAATTTCTCAATCGCAATGCGTTAAGGATTACCGACACTGAGCTGAATGTCATTGCGGCGCTGGCGATCATCGGTGAAAGCAAAATTCCGACAATGGGAAATAAAACACCGGCCGCAATGGGAACACCCACGATATTGTAAATAAATGCGAAAAATAGATTTTGGCGAATGTTCTTCATTGTCGTGCGGCTAAGGTTCCTTGCTTTGAGAATGCCGTCGAGGTCAGGTTTGAGCAGCGTGATATCCGCTGATTCGATAGCGACATCGGTTCCGCTTGCAAACGCAATGCCGACATCTGCCTGTGCCAACGCCGGAGAGTCATTCACGCCGTCGCCTGCCATTGCCACGACTTTGCCTTGTGACTGAAGCTCTTTGATCTTGGCCGCTTTGTCTTCGGGCATAACTTCGGCAAAGAATTGATCGATGCCGACCTCGCCGGCAATTGCTTCCGCAGTTGAGCGGTCATCGCCAGTCATCATGATTATCTGAACGCCTTGCTGTTTTAAGTTTTTGATCGCATCCGTCGCCGATGGTTTGAGAGCGTCGGCTATTTTGAACATCGCCGCTGAACGGCCGTCAATTGTCACTTCGAGATTAGAGCGACCAGCCGGAAGTCGGACGTTATCGGCAAATACGGGCCTGCCGACGAACACCCTCTTTCCGTTTACCGTGCCGGTGACGCCAACGCCTGTTTCTGATCGGAAATCTTTTACGTCCAGCAGATCAAGGCCGCGATTTGCTGCTTCTGCCAGTACAGCAGTCGCAAGAGGATGTTCGCTGTGGCGTTCGACAGATGTTGCGAGTTGAATGATCTCATCCTCTGATTCACCTTGCGCGCCCAATTGCAGAGTCGGTGAGCTGATCTTTATCTGCGTTATCGATGGCTTGCCTTCTGTGATCGTTCCGGTTTTATCGACGACGATCACATTTACCTTTTCGAGTGTTTCGAGAGCCTCGGCTTTTTTTATAAGCACGCCGTTTTTTGCACCGTGGCCGGTACCGACCATGATCGACATAGGCGTCGCAAGGCCAAGAGCGCACGGACAAGCGATGATCAAAACTGAAACGGCCGCGACTACAGCAGAAGCAAAACTGCCGAGCAAGAGCCAGACGACGAACGCAATGATCGCGACTATGATGACTGCAGGAACAAAATACGATGAGACAACATCAGCTAGTCGCTGTATAGGGGCTCGGCTGCGTTGGGCTTCGCCGACCATTTTTACGATCTGGGCAAGTAGAGTTTCGCTGCCGACCTTTTCGGCCCGCATCAGGAACGGGCGGTTGCCGTTTATCGTGCCGCCGATGACTTTGCTTCCTGCATATTTTTCAACCGGCATTGATTCGCCGGTGACCATCGATTCGTCGATTGAAGTTTCGCCTTCGGTGATCTCACCATCGGTCGGGGCCTTTTCGTTTGCTTTTACGCGCAAGGTTTGTCCAACATGAACGTGCCGAAGATCGACAACCTCTTCCGAGCCATCGTCATTGACGGCTGTCGCGGTTTCAGGCGCCAGACGGAGCAACTCTTTAATAGCTGATGATGTCTGAGAACGCGCTTGCAGTTCGAGAACCTGACCCAGCAAGACGAGTGTCGTTATAACAGCGGCCGATTCGAAATAACCCGGAACCAGGCCGGAATGCATGTCACGCATCGATGCTGGAAATAAATTTGACACAAATAGCGCAGCCAGGCTTAATAAATATGCCGCGCTGGTGCCAATAGCGATGAGCGTGAACATATTTGGGCTGAGATTCTTGATCGATGCGACCGCCCTTTGAAAAAAGGGAAGTCCGCCCCACAAAACCACCGGTGTTGCCAGAACAAACTGGATCCAGATCGAAATTCGCGGTGAGACGATCGAGTGAAATGCCGAAAACATTTCTCCCATTGCGAGAACGAAAATCGGTAGCGTCAAGACAGCGCAAACCACAAAACGGCGCTTCATGTCGATAAATTCCGGATCGGGAGCATCGTCTAGCGTTATCTCTTTGGGCTCTAAAGCCATGCCGCAGATCGGACAACTGCCGGGACCGAGTTGAACGATTTCGGGGTGCATCGGGCAAGTAAATTCGATTTGCGATTTACGATTTACGATTTGCGATTGAATATCCGTGTTCGGAGCGGTGTCCCTCAATAAAAAACGCTCAGGATCTGCGGCAAATTTGTCCCGGCAGCCGGGCATGCAGAAATAATAAGTTGTGCCTTTATATTCGTAAGTTGCGGCGGCACTTTCGGGCAGGACGAGCATTTTGCACACTGGATCGACATGCGGTTCGGGCGGCCGTTCGTCGTCTCGTTTTCGTCCCAATGAAACTAAAGGCTGCTGCATAAGATCATTTTATCGCACAGTGTCGATTTTTCTGGTAAAACACTCAGATTAGCAGTATATTTAACTAGGTAAAACACTGTTGTTTTACCACCTTAACCGAAAAGGCAATTGCCCCGCAGGGCAAGCGCAAAGCCAGGAACTGTTAAGAAAACAGACGTCCGGCTGCCGAAGTGAGGTTCAATGAAGTCGAAAATATTCTTATCTCTGGGCATGTTTGCCGCAATGGCGACCAGTACTGTTGCCCAAACTAATTATTTCCAACCTGATCGTCAGCGAATTGTTCCTGATACTGCCTCCGGAGTAAAGGCATCGATTATCGTCAATACGGTTTCGCTTGAGCAAACTGCGTTTGACCTCCTCAACCAAAAAAGAGTCGCGAACGGACTAAAACCTCTTGCCTGGAGCGATAAACTCGCATCGATCGCGCGTCTGCATTCGCAAAATATGGCTGATCTCAAGTTCTTCAGCCATCGCGGCCTCGATAACAAAATGGTCAGCGACCGCGCCGACGATGCGGGAATGGGAAAATGGCGGGCTATTGGCGAGAATATTGCGTTCAATCGAGGCTACCAAGACCCAATCGGCAAAGCCGTCGAGCTTTGGCTCGATTCGCCGTCGCATAGGCGTAATTTGCTTGACGAAAACTGGAAGGAATCGGCGGTCGGAATAGCTGTAACGGCCGACGGAGAATATTATTTGACACAGGTCTTTTTGAAAAAATAATAATTCTTGAATTTACTGAGCCCCGCACCGAGTAAGGCTGAAATGCCCTTACTTCGTGCGGGGTTCTGCATTTTGTTTTATGCTAAAGCGATGGAGCCGGTTTTTACGTTACCGTCATTTGCAAAGATAAATTTACAATTGCGCATTTTGGGCAAGCGTGATGATGGTTTTCATGAGCTTTTTACCATTTTTCAGACGGTTTCGCTGCGCGACTCATTGACGTTCGAGATAAGCGATGCATTGACGCTCACATCTAATCTCAAATATCTTCCGACCGATGAGCGAAACTTGGTAATAAGAGCGGCGAAGGCTCTGCAGCAGCGGTTCGGCCTTAACATGGGTGCGGCCATCCATTTGGAAAAACGAATACCATCTCCGGGCGGACTTGGCGGCGGCTCGTCGAATGCAGCGACTGCGTTGATCGGCCTCAGGCGGCTTTGGGAGATCGATGCAACTGATAACCACTTAAATGATATAGCGGCTGAGATCGGTTCTGATGCTCCATTCTTTCTGTACGGCGGGACGGCTATCGGGATCGGACGCGGCGAGGTGATTGAGCCGATAGGCGATCTGGAAGCGAAGTTTATGCTTATCGTTACGCCAAAAGTTCGTGTTTCAACCCGTAGAGCCTTTGAGAGAATCAATGCTGCGACCTTGACAAAAGAGGCCTTAAATCATAATCTTCAAGTTTGCCG
>CAZUEI010000007.1:0-18093 GCA_964618985.1 uncultured Chloracidobacterium sp. | reverse complement strand
CGTTTGATCATGAGGATCTTCAGTCATGGAACGATGTCCAATTGACCGTTCCCATCAGCAAGCAGATCGATTTTATCAGCAGGCTGACTTTGCGGTTCGGAAACGATGTGTCTCGGTTAAACGAGCACCGTTATACCGTCGGCTTCTCATGGAAACCAACAAATGCGATTTCGATCTCGCCGTTTTACTCGTATGTTGACGCCCGTAATTTCGCCGGACGATTCAGGATCGAAAATAGATTAAATCTTGCCGCCACGTATCATTTCCCCATCAAACGCTTTGGCCTCTCTCATCGAAGCACAATCGAACGCCGTCTGCGCTCACCGGCAGATTCGTGGCGTTACCGAGCACAGTTGACGTTTGACAAAGATATTCCGAGCAAAGTAATCCCGAAGACAAAATTCTTTATGTCGGACGAAGTATTCTACGATTCGATTTTGGAACGATTTTCACGCAATCGATTTGCGGTCGGCGTTACCAAAACTATTACTCAGAATTTGGCTCTCGACATTTATTATATGCGTCAGAATGATGGCGTATCGCGCCCCGGCGACCTGAATATTATCGGGACTGCATGGAAGATCAAACTTTAGCGGGGTAAACGACATGAAGAATCTTGTTACATTTAATATTCTTCTGATATTGCTATTGACTGGCGCTTGTCTGCCCGGCCCGCCGACTGACACTTCAAATAACCAGACGATCACGATCTACGGATTTTCGATCATGAAGGAGGTGCTGGAAAAAGAGATATGTCCGGCATTCATAACAAAATGGAAGCGCGAACATGGCGTGGATGTAAAATTTGAATCTTCGTTCGCAGGTTCGGAAACTGTTACGAATCAGATCCTTCAAGGCGTGCCTGCCGATCTTGCGATACTTTCGATCGACCGCGACGCGCAGCGGCTTTTTGACGGCAATGCCACAACGTCTGATTGGCATAAACTCCCAAATCGAGGCATCATAAACAAAACGCCGTTTGTTATTCTTGTTCGCAGAGGCAATCCGAAAGGCATTGCGGATTTTGCCGATCTTGCAAAACCGGGCGTGAAAGTGATTCATCCCGATCCGATAAGTTCGGGCGGAGCACAATGGTCGATCCTTGCTATTTATGGTTCAGAATTGAAGAAGTCCGAAACCGAGACCGGCACCCAGGATACGGTCCGAGCTAAGAACTTGCTGCAGGCCATTTGGAAGAATGTAATTTCAACGCCCGGTTCAGCTCGCGAAGCGCGAACGCAGTTTGAGACCGGGTATGGCGATGCGTTGATCACCTACGAACTTGAAGGGTTGCTTATGAAGAATGCAGGTGCAGAGGTCGATGTTGTGATCCCAAGATCTACTATTTTTAGCGAACATCCGGTTGTTGTAATTGACAGGAACGTTCCTGCAGCAAAGCGGCCGGTCGTCGATGCTTTTATTAATTATTTATGGACTGACGAAGCGCAAAAAGCTTTTGTAAAATATCATTTTCGTTCCGTAACCAAGGAAGCATTTAATGAAACTAATTTGGCGTTTGCAAAAATACAGGAACCTTTTACCGTCGAAATGTTCGGCGGTTGGGACCGGGCATATCCTGAGATAATCGAGAATATATTTCGCGATCAGGTACAATCAAAATAAATAGATGAGCGCAAGTCTTTCAGGATTTCGGCATACACGAGGTTTCGACCTCGTAAAGCCGCTCAGCATCGCAACGATGATCGCGATAATGCTGCCGCTTATTCTGCTGCCGCTTGCATCTATCTTCATTTTCGGAACCAGCAGCGGTCTTGACAGCTTTTGGGCGGCTCTGAATGCTCCCGAGGCCATCTTTGCATTGAAACTCTCGATCGTTACAAGTTTTTGGGCAACTGTCTTTAACGTGTTTTTCGGCCTTTTCGCTGCATACGTTCTATCGAAATACAACTTTTGGGGCCGAAACGCGGTGATCGTCATAATTTCGCTGCCGACAGCCATTCCTACTGCCGTTGCCGGCTTTGCGCTGCTTTTGCTTTGGGGGCCGTATGGAACTCTTGGCCGCCTGCTCGATCCACAGGGGGTCCAATTGATGTTTACAGCCTGGGCGATCATATTAGCAAATATCTTTGTTACCTTTCCTTTGGCATTCGGTGTCATTAAACCCGTGTTCGATACGATGAGCCAATCATTGGAAGAAGCGTCGGCTACTATGGGGGCGACTCGCTGGCAGACATTTTGGCACGTCACACTGCCAAGCCTTCGCGGCGCGATCGTAGGTGGAGCTTTGCTGACATTTGCCCGTGCCGTCGGCGAATTCGGATCGACGATACTCGTGTCGGGAAATCTTGCTTCACGAACACAAACCGCGCCGCTGTACATTTTTGCAAAATTTAATGAAGGACAAGTCGAGGCCGCAAATGCTATCGCCATTGTTCTTGCCCTTTTCTCGTTCGCAATATTTAGTATTTTGTTTTTTGCACGTGATTGGCTCGAAGCCGACTAACTTTTTATGGATCTCGACATTCATGTAACACCAATGGATTACGGCAAAACTGCTGTGACGGTGGCGGGCGTTAGCAAGAGTTTTGGCTATGCAACCGTGTTGGAAAACATAAACTTCACCGTTGATGAGGACGAGATCGTTGTGCTTTTGGGAGCTTCGGGCAGCGGTAAGACCACGATCCTGAGGATAATTGCAGGTTTGGAAATGCCCGATTCGGGCATGGTAATCTTGCACGGCAAAAATGTAACAAAGCAGCCGGCCCGGATGCGTGGCACCGGCGTCATCTTCCAAAACTACGCTCTTTTTCCAAAGATGACAGTTGAGGAAAATATTGGCTACGGCCTACGACTGCGCAGGCGAAAAAAATCAGAAATTAAAGAAACCGTCAACCGGTTGATCGACCTTGTTCATTTAGAACAGCATAGAAAAAAATACGCCTCACAGCTTTCCGGAGGTCAGCAGCAGCGTGTCGCTATCGCCCGGGCACTCGCCTACGAACCAGAAGTATTGCTCTTTGACGAGCCATTTGGTGCACTAGATGCCCAGATCAGGACAAGGCTGCGTCGCGAAATTCGCGGATTGCTGAAACAGATCAACGTACCGTCGATCTTTATCACTCATGATCAGGAAGAGGCCCTCGAGCTCGGCGACCGCATAGCTGTTCTCAACGCCGGCCGCCTCGAACAGATCGGAACTCCTTTCGAGGTTTACAATCACCCGCGCACCGAACATGTTGCTACATTTTTGGGAGCAGCCAATATTCTCGCAGGCACGATTCGCGAACGGCATTTTGTAACAGAAAAAGTTAGCCTCGCGATCGATCAGGATATTATTTTTAAGGAATGCTCTCAGGTAAAGATGGTTTTTCGCCCCGAGGATGTTTTTTTGCGTCGGCCGGAAAACCTTACCCAGAAATATCAAAAACTAACAGAAGGAACCGTCGAAGAGGTCAGTTTTGTTGGAGCCTTCGAGCGGGTTTCCGTCCGCGTCGGTTTGCCCGGCCGCGAGTCAATCATCGTCAACCGGCCAAAGACCGAAACGGCCGCTTTTCCTTTAAGTCCTGGCCAAAAAGTTCCCGTCGGGCTGGTAAGATTCCGCATTTTGGGAGAGCCGAAAAAAGTATCTGGCAGGGCTGCTTGATTATGTCAAAATCATTTTGCGAGAGGCTGATCGAGTCCTTCGAAGCACGTCCTGAAAAGACGGCGATGCGCATCGTCGGCGACGATTTGCAAACCTATACTTACGGTCAACTGCTTGAGAAAGTGCGTTCGGTCGCATACCGGCTTCGAGAGGAAAAGGTCGAATTCGGAGACCGCGTTGCTCTGATTGGCGAAAATCATCCTTCTTGGGCAATCGCTTATCTCGGTACTGTTCTCCACGGAGCCGTGATCGTCCCGCTCGACCCGCACGGCGAGATCGAAACGATCACTAATTTTCTCAAAAATTCTGAAGCAAAAGTCGCATTCCTTTCGCCCGATCAGACTGAGCGATTTTTGCAAATTGAGAAAAAGCTTGGGCGACACATTCCGGCCGTTGTTTGGGATATTGGACAGTCATCAAACGGTTTTCAGCGATTTGAGGACTGGGCAGCCACCGATTTCCCTGAAACCTACACCAAAGAAACGCCGCCCGCTAAAGGTGACGATCTGGCCGCCCTGATGTACACGAGTGGCACGACAGGCACGCCAAAAGGCGTTCCGCTCACGCACGCAAACATTATCGCCGAACTCGAGGGCGTCAATCGGGTTCTCAAGCTCTCAGATAAGGAAAAGATCCTCAGCCTCCTTCCGCTTTTTCACGCGTATTTGCAGATCGTCAATCTCTGGATCGCCACGACCTACGGCTGTGAGGTCGGTTATCTCAAGGAACTGACTCCTGCCGAATTGAGCGAGGCAATGAAATCGTTCAAACCGACGATCCTTACAACCGTGCCGCGGCTCTGGTATTTGTTTCATAAAAAAATATTCGACGCAGTCAAGGCCAAGCCGAAGCCTGTTCAAATGATTTTCAAAACGATGCTCGGCCTCAACGGCGCTCTACGCAACGCGTTTCACATCAACCTCGGTAAGAAATTCTTTGGCCAAGTGCATGAGTCTTTTGGCGGAAACCTACAAAGGGCGATCTCAGGAGGGTCGCGGTTTGACGAACACGTGGCGATGGATTTTCACAAGCTCGGGTTTACGATCCTGCAAGGCTACGGCCTGACCGAAACGAGCGGAGCGGCAACGGCAACATACGAAGACGACAACAAGATCGGTTCTGTCGGCAAACCCATGCACGGGGCTGAGATCAAGATCGACAATCCAGATAAAGATGGCGTCGGCGAAGTTTTGATCAAGGGGCCAATGGTTTTCAAAGGCTATTACCGCAACCCGCAGGCGACAGCCGAAGCGTTCACCGATGACGGTTGGTTTCGCTCGGGCGATCTGGGCAAGGTCGACAAGGAGGGCCATCTTTTTATTGTCGGCCGAGGTAAGGATGTCATCGTTTTGCCTTCAGGCAAAAATGTCCATCCCGAAGACCTCGAAGTTCATTACCTAAAATGTCCGCTCGTCGCTGAACTTGCCATCATTGGAGTGCAGGACGAAGGCGAATCGCGTGCCGGAGCCGAAAAACTCGCCGCCGTTGTCGTTCCGCATTTCGACTATCTCAAGCAAACTAAGGTCGCAAATTCGAAAGAAGCGATCCGCCACGCCCTCGACAATCTTGGCCGGGAGATTCCCGAATACCAACGTGTTCGTGATTACATCATTCGAGCCGAGCCATTACCGCGCACGGCGACAAATAAGATCAAACGATTTCAACTCAAGAAAGAAATTGAAACGGGTGTCATCGCTGCCGAAGTAAAAGAAACAAAGGCATGGGAATTTACACCCGCTGACAATTCCCTATTCGAAACCAACACCGCCAAAGCCGTTGTCGCCGCGATCAAGCAGAACGCCAAAGACGCTGAAAAAATAATACATCCCGCAATGAATCTTGAGATCGACCTCGGCCTCGACAGCTTGGCCCGTGCCGAGACTTTCGCGGCGCTCGAACAGGCATTCTCGACGGAATTCAATGCCGATGAAGCAGCAACTGCTCTCACCGTCGCCAATGTGATCGAACTCGTCAACTGTCACGGCGGCGAGACTGCCGAGGCTGTTTCTGTCGATCTAAATTGGGGCAAGATCGTCCGCGAAGCTGATGATGATTTCCCCGAGGTCCAGGGTATTCTCAAAAATCGTCCGCTATTCGCGGCATTCGCTTTCACGGTCTATAAATGCTTCAATCTCTTCTTCCGAGTATTTATGCGACTCGAAGTCCACGGGTTGGGAAATCTCAAGGGACTAACGGAACTAAACAACGACGGCAAGATCAAAAATACGTTCCTCATCTGCCCAAATCACCAAAGCTTTCTTGATCCGTTCGTGCTTTGTTCAAATTATCCGTTCGAGCTGTTCAGAAACATCTTCCACGTTGGTGCGAGCGAATTTTTCAGCAACGCATTTATGCGTTTCATTGCAAAGATGCTCAACGTCGTGCCGGTCAATCCCGACACCGAACTGATGCGGGCAATGAAAGCAGGTGCCATCGGCCTCAAACACGGCAAAGTGCTCAACATCTATCCCGAGGGCGAAAGAGCGTTCGACGGCGAGCTTCACACATTCAAAAAAGGCGCCGCCATTCTCGCAACCGAACTCGATCTGCCGATAGTCCCCGTTGCCTTAGATGGCCTCCAAAACGTCTGGGCCCGCAAGTCCTGGCGTATCCGTCCGGCTAAAGTGAAAATAACGATCGGCAAACCGTTCTACGCAAAAGAAGTTGTCAGTCGCCGGTTGTCCGTTGCCAGTGGTTCTTCGACCAACAACGAACAACCAACCACGAACGATGAACTCTACTCAAGCGTTACCGACCACCTCAAACAAACCATCGTAGATATGATCGACGAAATGCGGAAATAGATCACCTGTTCGCGTTCTGAAGAAACAGTGTAATTAGCAGTTTTTATAACGAGTATGAAACTCGCTAAATTTGCATTTTTGGTGTTTGCGATAATGGCTGTTACGATCGCTGCCAAAGCTCAGGATGTGCGTCCACTTTTTGATCGCGCGGTCGAAGATCTCCAAAGTGAACGGTATGAAGCCGCTATCGACGGTTTCAGACAGGTACTAGAGATTACCCCTAACGATCCGGTCGCCAATTACGATCTGGGGTTTTGCTATTACCGTCTAAAGCAGTATGAACGGGCTGTCCCTGCGCTAAGGAACGCGATCAATAGCAAACCCGATTTTGTCAATGCCTATATTTACCTTGGCAATTCTCTTGATTATCTTGGGCGATATAGCGAGGCGGTCGCCGCATACGAAAAGGCGGGAGCTTTAGCACCCGACAATGCCGATATCTTTTTTGAACTCGGCGTCGCGCACTCGCGTCAAAAGAATTTTGCCGCTGCGATAACTACTTATGAACGATCTCTAAAGATCGATCCCGCTAACGCAGACGCATGTTACAATCTTGGCATTGCCTACCTGCAGGTGAACCGCAAAGACGATGCGATGCCGATGTTTGATAAGGCGATCAAGAACGGTTACGCGTCGGGTGACGCTCATTACCAACTCGGCAAGCTTTACGCCGCAAAAAACCGATATAGCGAAGCCATCTCGATACTTCGCGAATCTGCTCACATCAGGCCGGATCATTTTGGATCGCGATTCCAACTAGGGATCGTTTACAATAATCTCGACAAGTATGCCGAGGCAATAGGCGCATTCAACGAGGCGATCCGCATAGATCCGTCAGACGCCGAGGTCCGGCTGAATCTTGGCAATGCATATTTTAACGCCGGCAAATTTAACGACGCCGTGCCGCAATATCAGAAGGCCGCCGAGCTTTCGCCCAGATCAAAATTGGTTCATACTAATCTCGGCGACGCGTTCCGGAATGCGGGACTTTACGACCAGGCATTGACAGCGTATAACGAAACACTCAACATTGACTCAAAGGATGCTGACGCGATCTACGGCATCGGAACGGTCTATGTAAAACAATCGAAGATCGATACGGCACGGCGGCAAAAAGAAAAACTGAATGTTTTGAACAGCGACCTGGCCGCAAAACTGCAAAAGAAAATAGACGCTGCAAAGCGATAATACTATGCCAAATATTTCGATTATCTGCGGATCATTATTGGTCATTATCGGTTTCATAGGCTACGGTTACGGCCTGATGAATGAGAACGCGAGCCTCACCGCGCTCATCCCGGCGGCTTTCGGTTTTGTGTTGGAGATACTGGGCTTTGTCGCCAAATCCAGCGAACCCCTACGAAAACACCTTATGCACGCAGCAGTCATAGTTGCTCTTCTGGGATTTATCATGACCGCCGGACGGCTGTTGATGAAGATCAGCACATTCAGCCTTGGTGCCGCTGCCCTTTCTCAGCTTTCAATGGCGATAGTCTGTCTGGTGTTTGTTGTCCTTGCAGTCAGATCGTTTATCGCCGCGCGTAGCAACGGGTAGCATCAGATCGTTCTCGTCAATCTTTCAAGAACTAACTTCTCCGATTCAGAAACTTCAAAATTTGCATGTTCATAAACTGTGCTCAGTTTGGCTAACTCGACAGCGCGGCTGCTTTCATCGCGTATCTCGCAAATGAGATCGAGATTTTGGTGTGAGATATCCCTTGCCTTCACGTTTTCGCCGTGCCCAAGTAGACGCACCGCAATCTCGTTCAAAACCCCTGAACGCGCTGCAAGCTGCGGAACACTTTCTGCCATAGTTGCAGCCTCTTCCAAAAACGAAACAGAAGCCTGTTTCTCGCCTAATTTCTGCTTCGCGTCGGCCAATGCGATCAGCGCCAACAATCGGTTGGCGTCCTCCGGGATCGAATTGATGGTCTGCAACGCCATCTCATCTTCTCTTTGAACTATGAGTATCTGCGCGATCTGCGAAAGCGCGGCCGTTTGTTCGTCCTCATTATTATTTTCCAATGCAATCTCAACGCCTCTGTCGGTTTTGCCAAAACCGGCAAACTGAGCTGCGATCGAAGCAAGCAGGCCGTTGCGAGCACGGCTGTCTCTCGTTTCTGACTCGCGCTGCGAGTTGACGATAGCATAGGCTTCTTCAAGCGTTTCAACAGCGTCTTCTTTTTCTCCCTTCGTCCAATGATCTCGCGCAAATCCGAGCAATGCCGACGCCATCTGCGTCTTGTCGGTCACAAGATCAAGCGTGCGGTCAGCAAGTTCCGCGCTGCCTGAAAAAAGAAAGCCGAGCGCACAATTTACGAGAAAAAAATCGCGGTGAATATTGTCCAGAACTTCTGCAAACCCACGCGCCTTTTCAAAAGTCTCGATAGCCTTGTCATTCCGCTTTGCCTCCAGGAACATATTGCCGATGTCGCAAAGAGTGCGTATTTTCTCCTCGTCATGTTCGATCTCATTGGCTGCGATGACTGCCCGATCAAGAGAATCGAGAGCCTTCTCGGTTTCCTTGGCTTCGATCTGTGTCGAGGCAATGTGCTGCAAAGCCGATACGCGCGCCGTCGCGAAATCGATTCTTTCCAGCGTCGCGTGCGAGCCTGCTTCGTCGCCATCAGCTGCCTGATGTACCGCGATACCAGCGTAAACAAAATCGGGATGAGCCATCGAATCAGCGACTTCGGCTGCCTTTTCGGAATTGCCCTTGCCAGCCATCACAAGAGCCACGCGTTCAAAAGCCTGTGCCTGCATTCCGTGATCTTCGATCGCGTCAGTAAGCTGCAACGCGTATTCGTCATCATCAATGTCGGCGCATTTTTCAGCGATTGCAGTTAAGAGTTTGTCGCGCGAAAACGGATCATCGACGGCGTTTGCGAGTTCAGCGGCAAGATCAACATTGCCCTTCGTTAAATAACGCGGGATGATCGTCTTCATCGCTTCGGCATGCCCGTCGCTGCTCTTTATCCGTTCCGCCAGAAACGCCGCGCACGAAAGCAGGTCATTCTCAGCTTGATCAAATGAAATAAAATAGTCAGACATATTAAACGAAAACTCTACGGATCGATTCAGGCATCCAGTCTCTAAGGTCGGTCGCAACTGCCATCGCACCGGCTGCTCGCAGTTCCGCTGCCGACACCGTATTTGTCACGCCAAGTGCGGGCAGGTCCGCATTTCGGGCACCGACGACCCCCGGCGGTGAATCTTCGATAACCAGGCATTCGCTGTGCGTCAAGGGCAGATGTCCCTGCGATGTCCTCACGCTGTCTATTCGCCGAAACCCGACGCGGAAACACTCAGGATCCGGCTTGCATTTAGAGGCGTCGGCCGCGCTGACAATGGTAGAAAAATACTTTGCCAAGCCACTTTTATTCAACACAAAATCGATCTCGTGCCATCCGGCCATGCTGACGATCCCGAGAGTAAATTCCCTTGACATCTTTTCGACAAAACCGTCGATTCCCTCAAACAGAGGCAGCTCTGCATCTACTAAAGTTTTCCATTTGGCCGATTTGGCCAGAACAATTTCGTCGATCTCACCGGATTCAATGGACTTGCCGACACGCTCAAATGCCGCCGCAACAAACGTCCTGTCATCCATGCCCAATGACGCATAGTAATCTGCCTCTGTCAGGTCAATGCCCTCATCCTTTAGGA
Source organism: uncultured Chloracidobacterium sp. (assembly GCA_964618985.1). GTDB lineage: Bacteria > Acidobacteriota > Blastocatellia > Pyrinomonadales > Pyrinomonadaceae > OLB17. The sequence goes on along the minus strand of CAZUEI010000007.1, from coordinate 8,019 downwards.
TCTCCTGATAAGCCCTCATCTGTATCGGCTCGTCATTGATGATGACGCCGTTAAAATCCATAAGTATTGCTTTTATCATGCTAAAACTCTCTCATTTTGTAATATTTTGTAACACACATTGTTACGTTGTATTACGAACATCTCGCGACTTTGCTTACGTACTTCTTTAATGAAACACATCTAAACTGTGTAAGCACATCACTTATTGCATTACTAATTCCAGTTGGCTGTCCCAAGTGTCCCAACTGTCCCAGCTGTCCCGGGTGTCCCACGCGTCCCACCAAATTTTTTAAGCAAGATAGCTTTCGTCAAGCATATTCCCACGTCCGAGAATTCCGTTTGGATCGAACGCCTTTTTCAACTCAGCCATTTCATTCAAATACCGTTCACCCATCATCGCCGCAAGATATTTTCGCTTGAGTTTGCCGATGCCGTGTTCCGCTGAAACCGTCCCGCCGAGCATTATCGCCTGTGCGATGCAGCGGCCATAAATATGTCTGGCTTTTTCGGCCTCGTTTGCATCTTTAGGCAGCATATTCGCGTGCAAATGCCCGTCGCCGATATGCCCGAAAATTACATAATCGAGGCCGCTCGCGTCGAGGGCATCTTTATAGAATTTTAGAAACGCGGGAAAATGCTCATCCGGGACGGCCATGTCGGTGCCGATCTTTCGCTGTTTGTTCTTGACGACGCGTTCGTTGACCGAAACTGGCAATGCGTGGCGGAAATCGCGCATCTTCGCGAGGTCCTGCTCGTTTGTCGCAAACCAGGAACGCTCAAGATCGGCGTTATGCTTCTCGAAAAGGTTATTCCACTTTTCGAGCAAATAGTCCTCATTGTCAGACACTGTTTCCTGCTCAAAGAAAATCGCGCCGGCCGCATCAGGAGTTTCAGGAAATTTTTCAGAGATAAATTTCAACGCCCGGGCGTCAAAGTACTCCAGGAAGGAAGCATCGAAATCCATGCCGAGTGCGACCGAATCAATAATACCAGCGCACAACCGAAACTTCCGATTGCGCGGATGTTGCCTAAGGAACCCAAATGGATTTTCAGTCGGTCGATTCCTGGTTGCAAACGACCACTCCCTGGCTTCACTTACAAAGCCCAACAGATCCGATTCGTTCTCAAAGAAAACGATCCCGCTAAAAAAACCACTTGGCTTCTCTTCCAAAAGGAGTTCGATCTCAGTGATCACACCGAGTGTTCCTTCGCTGCCGATAAAAAGATCGATCGCGTCGAGCGCCGGCGCGTTGAAATATCCGCTAACATTTTTGCGCACGATTGGACGTTTGTAGGTCGGTGCGTTGAAACTGATCTCGCGCCCTTCGGTCGTCGTCAGCCTGATCGTCCCATTTTCATCAGCGATCCATTTGCCCCGTTCGATCTCGGCCTGTTCACCGCTGGCGAGAATCACATTCAAACGGAAAACATAATCGCGTGTCGCTCCATACTTAAAGCTCCTCGCTCCCGAAGCATTCGTCGCGACCGTACCGCCGATCTGGCAACTCCATTCGGTCGGATCAGGCGGATAGAATAACCCTTCGGCGTCTACTGCCTTTTGTAGATCGGCCAAAATTACGCCGCTTCCGACGGTTGCTGTCCGCTGATCCTTGTCGATTTCGATCTTGTCAAGTTTTTCGAGCGAGATGACATGTCCGCCAAAAGGTATCGCGCCGCCGACTGTTCCCGTTCTCGCGCCGGAGATCGTCACCGGTGTTTTGCTCTCATTAGCTTCGCGCAGAATTTGAGCGATCTCCCCGGCCGATTCCGGAATGAAGAGCTTCGCGGCGTGGCCGCCCTGCATGTTGCTGGCGTCGGTGAGATAGTTTTGCAGATCGTCGATTTGAGTTTTAAAGTGCATCAAATTTTTGAACGCGGATTGCGCGGATCAAGAGGATTAAAACGGATAATTCGAAAGCGGGCTCACAGATTTCCCCACGTATTGAATTTAAAACTTGTAATAAATTTTATCCTATCCGCGCTTATCCGCATAATCCGCTAAATCCGCGTTCAAAATAATGTCACCGAACGGCCAATTCCCTCTCACGCAAATACTTCAAACGGTCGCGAATCTCCGCTGCCTGCTCGAATTTCATTTCTTTTGCGGCGTTCCGCATATCGGCTTCGAGCTGCTGGATCGTTTCCTTGAGCTGTTTAGGCGAATACTCTTCGAACGAGTCGAGGTCGAGCGGTATCTTGAAGTAATCAGCCTCGTATGCCGTGACCAAAGTCGCATCGATCGATTTGATGATCGTGGTCGGAGTGATGCCGTGCACGGTGTTGTATTCTTCCTGGATCTGACGGCGTCGCGTCGTTTCGCTGATCGCGTATTCCATCGATTTTGTGATCTTGTCGGCGTAGAGTATCGCTTTCCCATCCGAGTTTCTCGCAGCGCGGCCCATCGTTTGAATAAGCGAACTTTGCGAACGCAAAAACCCTTCCTTGTCGGCGTCGAGAATTGCGACAAGTGAAACCTCCGGCAGATCAAGGCCTTCGCGCAAAAGATTAATGCCGACCAGAACGTCAAATTCGCCACGACGCAGATCGCGGAGAATTTTTATACGTTCGAGCGTGACAATATCGCTGTGTAGATACCTGACCTTTACGGCGACCTCGGCAAAATACTCGCTCAGGTTTTCGGCCATGCGTTTTGTGAGCGTCGTGACCAGCACACGTTCATTGCGTTCGGCACGCAGGCGACATTCTTCCAAGAGGTCGTCGATCTGCCCCTTGACCGGACGCACTTCAACGACCGGGTCGAGAAGACCAGTCGGTCTGATGATCTGTTCGATCACTTCGCCGGCAGTTTGCGTCAATTCGTACGGACCTGGAGTTGCAGAAACATAAATTCTTTGGCCGACGCGCTCTTCAAACTCCTGAAAATTCAACGGCCTGTTGTCCTTCGCGCTCGGCAACCGAAAGCCGTATTCGACAAGCGTTCCTTTGCGCGACTGATCGCCCTTATACATCGCCCCCAATTGCGGCACCGTCTGGTGCGATTCGTCAATGACCATCAAAGCGTTCGGCGGCAGATAATCGAGCAGTGTCGGCGGCGGCTCGCCAGGTTTTTTACCGGTAAGATGTCGGGAATAATTCTCGATGCCTCGGCAAAATCCCATCTCCTTTATCATTTCGAGGTCGTACATCGTCCGCTGGTGCAGACGCTGTGCCTCGACGATCTTGCCCTCTTTTACGAGAAACTCTTCGTGCTGCTCAAGCTCGGCGCGGATCGTCTGGATCGCCCGCTTGATAACGGGCTTCGACATTACATAGTGCGTCTTCGGATAGATCGGTACCCGCGATTCATGTTTCGTTATCACCTCGCCGAGCAGCGGATCGATAGTATAAATTGAGTCGATCTCGTCGCCCCAAAATTCGATCCGATATGCTTGATCCTGATAGCTTGGATAAAGCTCTACGACATCGCCGCGAACGCGGAAAACGCCTCGGTCAAAGTCAATGTTCACGCGCTCGTATTGCAGTTCGACCAGTTTTTGCAGAAACTCTTCGCGCTTGATCTTCTGACCCGGCTCGATAAAAACGAGCATCCCGTAATATGCGTCAGGGTCGCCAAGACCATAGATACACGATACCGAAGCCACGACGATCACATCTCGCCTTTCGAAAAGCGCGCGCGTCGCAGACAGGCGCAGCCGGTCAATCTCTTCGTTGACGGTCGCTTCTTTTTCTATGTAAAGATCGGCGGCCGGAACGTAGGCCTCGGGCTGGTAATAATCGTAATAGGAAACAAAATACTCAACTGAGTTCTCAGGAAAAAATGTTTTGAATTCCTGATAAAGCTGCGCGGCAAGAGTTTTGTTGTGCGCAAGCACCAGCGTCGGCCGCTGAGTTTGTTCGATAACATTGGCAATGGTAAATGTCTTGCCGCTGCCGGTTATGCCCAGCAAAACCTGATGCTGATCGCCACCGTTCAACCCATCGACAATTTGACGGATCGCTTCCGGCTGATCGCCTTTAGGCGTATTTTCAGAAATGAGACGGAATTGCACTCTTCAATCATAAACCAAAAGGGTTCAAAGTTTAAAGTGCAGACGGGCAAAATCGGGGGAAAAACTATTTACTTATTAAACCAGAAAGTCGCGTGCGAAGTACATTGCGTTCGTCACTAAAAGCATCGCCGCGTGCCGCGTAAATATCGGTAATAAGCTGCGTGTCGGACGGTCGAAAAGCCCTAAGCATTATGTCCCGGTTGCGAATAATTCCCTTTGCATCGATCACAACCACCGCCCGAGTAAAATTTATCGGATATAACCAATGTTTACCGTATATTCGCGTGATCATTCTGCCTTCATCTGCAAGCAGTGGGATCGGCAACCCGCGCTCTTGCGAAAACGACCTGTGATCTTCAGGCGACGCGGGCGAGATTCCTACAATATCGGCCTTGGTTTCCAGGTAACTTTTCCAATTATCGCGAACCGAGCACAACTGCCGAGTGCAGACAAGAGTTTCGTTCTGCGGATAAAACAAAAGAACGACGACTTTACCGATATGATCGGAAAGCCGCCATTCGTTATTTTGATTGTCTATAAGAGTAAAATCCGGCGCGAGCGAACCGACATTCATCGTTTCATGACCGCCTTTCTGATCATTTGTTAGCAGAACTGACGTTAGATCAGTGTATGCGGTAAAGGATCACGCATGACTATGAGCGGCGACATGCTCCAGACTAATAATAACGTCCTTGATCCTGTTCATCACCTCGGCCGGGCAATTGCCATTTTCAAGCAGATCATTCAAACCGGCCAAAGATCTTTCGTCTTTTATAGCTTTTAATACATGCAGCAGAGCATACTTGACCCGCTCATCCTTATGATCGCGTAACGCCTTAAATATCTCATTGTTTTCTCCTGATTTGATCAAAAGCGCTACTAATGTAAACGCTTCGTAGGCTATCTTCATGTCCTCGTGCACGAGCCGGTCGAAGGACTTTGTAACAATTCCGGCTTCGATCGCCGCGCGAACCGCCTGGCTCATGCGAAATTCATCGCCAGTATCAATTATCCGTTTCCAGGCTCCGGACCGGTCAAAGCTCAGCCGAAACAAGCCCCGAGCCGCAGCCGCTCGCACTTCTCGTGTCGGATCGGCGCAAGCCAATAGAATGGTTTCGAAAACCGTTTCATGATCGAAATCGGTCAAGACTGTAGTGGCTTTGGATCGAATGCTGGCCGAAAGGTCGTATAGAGCGACCTGTGATAGAGCTTCAACTGAATTTGAGGTTCTAAAGGCAGACATGGTCTTAATTGCGGCTTCACGAACCCTCTCATCTTTTTCAAATTCCTCGTTAGCCTGCTCGATCGCGACCATGAGCACCTTGGCATCAGAGTCGAGCAGCAGTTCAAAATGTCTTGTCGTTACTAGTTCGTTGAATGAATTGATCGGAAGCTGCGCATATTGCAGCATTTTCATCCTATCCTGAAAGGCTTTTGCATCAACATCCTTCTCATCAGGTGCGGCTGTGCGATTGGCCGAAGCCTTCTGCTTCTTAGGCGCGTCCGCCTTTTTCAGTCCAAAGCTTATCGTTGGTGTTTTTGAAGACGAGTTTTTTGCCTTTCGCAGCCATTCAAGCTCTTTTTCCGCATCGACATCATTCTCATAATTGTCGTTGCTGTAATAATTCGAGTTGTTTCCGTTGTTGTCCTGAGTTTGTTCGATGCTCTGCTTACTTTTTCTCCAAAAATAAAACACCACGCCAATCGAGACCAAAGCTATGGCCACAGTAATGTAAAACCAAACTCCGCCCGATGTATCAGGCACTTGTTTTCCTTTGACACCCGGGATGCTCGGCCGCTGCGCAAATATGTTGATCGCGCTCGCGCTCAGCAGTAGTATCAAACCGAAGATCCGGCTGTTTAATTCATTGATGCGCTTCATGTTAGGGTCAAACGGTATTCGGGGCGAAAGACTCGAAATTTGCGGAATAACTGGAGGCGACACTGATACATCAGTAAGCCGTTTACTATTATACATGTTTTTTTTTGTATGTCATCATAAATTATAACCGTGTTTATAGAGTTTTAACGGTGAGCGACTTCCAGAAATTTTTCCGGCCGCATATTCGACTTTGCTAACGCCCAAAATCCATAATAAAGTTGTCGCAAAAAAACAAGATAAAATAAACGCAGCATGACAGCCGTCTCCACTATTTCAGAATCAGAAATTCCGGGCCTTCGATTACTGCATCGGGGCAAGGTTCGCGATGTCTATGAGATCGATGAAATGCGGCTTTTACTTGTCGCTACCGACCGTATATCGGCATTCGACTGCGTTTTGCCGACACTGATCCCAAACAAGGGCAAAGTTCTGACACAGCTTTCGGCATTTTGGTTCGATCACCTGCGATCACTGGTAGGAAATCATTTGATCACGATCAATCTTGACGAAATGCCTGAGATCGTTCGGTCAAATGAAGAATTGCGCGGACGCTCAACATTAGCTTGGCGAACACAGGTTTTTCCGGTTGAATGTGTAGTTCGCGGCTTTCTCGAAGGCTCCGCGTGGAAGGATTATCTGGTGACTGGTGGTATTTGCGGACATCAGCTTCCGCCGGGGTTGAAACAGTGTGAGATGCTGCCCGAACCGATCTTCACGCCGGCGACCAAGGCAGCGGCGGGCCATGATGAAAATATCGATTTCGACCTTTTTTGCGACCTCGTTGGTCCCGAGACCGGACGGATGCTTCGCGATATCTCGCTCAAAATCTACACAGATGCATCGATGTTCGCATCGCAAACAGGAATACTCATCGCGGACACAAAATTCGAATTTGGCCGCGACAGTGACGGAAATGTGCTGCTTATTGACGAGCTTCTAACGCCCGATTCGTCACGGTTTTGGGCCGCAGAATCATATGAGCCCGGCCATGCGCAGCCTTCATTCGACAAACAGTTCGTCCGCGAATATCTGGAAACTTTGGATTGGGATAAACAACCGCCCGCTCCGCCGTTGCCGCCTGAAGTTGCCGAGGCTACGTCCGAACGTTATATCAAAGCACTCGAACTGCTCACCGGCAAAGGACTGTCAGAACCGCCTGCGTAAGCGGGCGGCCAGTTACATTGGCATTATTTCAACTTCGTCACCCACACGAATAGTAGCTCCCGCGCTTTCGGCGATCAAATTTTGCCCAAAAAGCACAGCATTTGCTCCGACGCCAAGTGACTCATAACGATTTGGCATCACGTCCTTTGCCATGCGAAATGAGGCGAGTGTTTTCAGCGGCTCTTTTCCCGCAAATTCGCCCTTTGCTTGATCAACGGTTGTTACAACGCACCTTTCACACGGTTTTGTCGAGCGAAAAACGGCATCACTGATGCGGATTGTTCTCCAATTGTCTTCGGCAAAAGCGTCAGATCCGTTAACAACAAGATTCGGACGAAAGCGGTTCATCGGCAGCGGTTCTTCAAGCCGCGAATTCAGGTCGGCCAGCGACGCCTCGGTCAAAAGCATCAGCGGATAGCCGTCGGCAAAGCTCACGACATCGTCATTCTTGTTAAACCGCGGATTCACATTTCGCCTTGAATCGTCCGGCATGTAAACAAGCTGACATTTCGTGCCGATCGCATCCGAGAACCACTCGCTCACTTCACCGTTGTAAACCAGGCCTTCGCAGACGCTCTGCCAGATCGTAACCGTCTTGCGTTCGCCTTTATCGGGCTCAAATGGTATCGGCATTTCGCCGAAGATCTCACTTTCCACTTTCAACTGTCCACTTTCAACTTTCACAGTTAGAGCGGCCATTTGCGGGAATTCACGCTGCGTGAAGAACATGCCGTCAGGCGTGGTCAGCATCCAACGCCGGTCGTTTTGCAACCCGCGCTCCTCAACAACAGCCGAATCCAGCGAAATTCCCTTCAGCGACTTGATCGGATAGATATTTATCTCAGAAATCCGCATAAATGTGAGTGTGTCATTGTCAGATTTCCTAAATCAACTAAGATAATACTTGACAGCAGCCGTCAAGATTCCATATACTAGCACTCATAGATTTAGAGTGCTAAAAAT
>CAZUEI010000006.1:5386-18600 GCA_964618985.1 uncultured Chloracidobacterium sp. | reverse complement strand
AGTTCCACATTTTTGGTACTGCATCTTCGCGGATTTCTTTCGTGGAGAAAAGCAGAAAAGCTCGCGGTGGTTGAAACTGCGGAGGGTGAAATATGAAATTGAATATCTATCAGGTTGATGCATTCACAAATAAGCCGTTTGGCGGCAATCCAGCGGCGGTTGTTCCATTGACAGAATGGCTGCCGGACGAGATGATGCTCGCAATTGCAGCAGAGAATAATCTGGCTGAGACCGCTTTTTTTGTAAAGAATGGCGGCCGTTATGACATCCGATGGTTTACGCCAAAGGTGGAAGTGAATTTGTGTGGGCACGCGACTCTTGCCAGTGCGCATGTGATCTTTAACGAATTGAAACTTGAATCTACCGAGATCAAATTTCATTCGCACAAGAGTGGGGAACTAGGCGTGACAAAAAACGGCGACAGGCTTGTGCTCGATTTTCCGGCGTATCCAATGATTGAGATCGAGCCGATACAGATGCTGGTCGAGGCCGAGGTTCCACCTCTCAGATATTGGGAATCGCAGGGCAATATGTTGTTCCTTTTGCTTAAAAACCAAAAGGCCGTCGAAGAGCTACAGCCTGATATGCACAACGTTCTACAACTGCCGTATGACGAAGTGATTATTACCGCTAAAGGTGACGATTGCGATTTTGCATCGCGTATGTTCGCGCCACGTATCGGCATTCCTGAAGATCCCGTCACGGGTGCGATACATTGCTCGCTAATTCCACACTGGGCGGGCGAATTGGGCAAAACAGAACTTTTTGCACGCCAAGTTTCGGCTCGCGGCGGTGAGCTATTCTGCGAACTTGCAGGCGACAGAGTTAAGATCGGCGGCAACGCTGTGTTGTATTTGAAGGGCGAGATTTATGTCGAGGCCGGAAGCGAAAAAAGTGTCGGCGCCTGATGTCGAGATCAGGCTCGCTGTTCTGGGTGACGAAGCGGCCATCGCTACCCTGATCTTTGAGGCGTTCCTGCCGTTTCGCGATCAATACACTCCGGATGCGTTCGATTATACGGCAGCATCGGATGATACGATCAGCGAACGATTTGCCGAGGGGCCGATGTGGCTCGCGTACATTGACGGAGAAGCGGTTGGCACTGTTTCGGGTTTGCCTGAGGAAGAACGGTTTTACATCCGCAGCATGGCGGTAAAGCCCTCGGCACAGGGAAAACAGGTTGGGCAAAAGCTGCTTGACGTACTTGAAAAGCATGCTCGCAAAGAGGATTTTGAAAAGCTTTATTTGTACACAACTTTCGTTTTGCCAGGAGCGCGTCCGCTGTACGAAAAGAACGGATTTTATGTAGTAAGAGAGACCGCTCCGGAAGAATGGTTCGATATGGGCGGTATCGAGATGGAGAAAAAACTGAATTAGATGTTACTAGAAGTAAAAGATCTGCATGCCGGCATCGACGGCAAAGAAATTTTGAAGGGACTGAATTTACAAGTCCGCAAAGGCGAAGTTCACGCCATTATGGGGCCGAACGGATCGGGCAAATCGACTTTGTCGAAAGTGCTTGCGGGACATCCTTCGTATGAAGTGATTTCGGGTGAAGTGCTTTATGAAGGCAAGAATTTGCTAGAGCTCGAACCTGACGAACGCGCCCGCGAGGGTGTTTTCATGGCATTCCAATATCCGGTTGAGGTGCCCGGCGTTTCGAATTCGCAATTCCTGCGGCTTGCTTACAACGAAAAGATGAAACATCTGGGCGAGGAAGAACTCGATCCACTCGAGTTTAACGATTACCTGAAAGAAAAGGCAAAGATCGTCGATATGAGCAGTGAGTTTTTCAAACGCTCGGTCAACGAAGGCTTTTCGGGCGGCGAAAAGAAACGTAACGAGATATTGCAGATGGCGGTACTCGCTCCGAAACTCGCCATCCTTGATGAAACCGATTCCGGACTCGACATCGATGCTTTGCGGATCGTCGCTGAGGGCGTAAACACGCTGCGAAGTGACGATAATGCGATCATTCTCGTGACGCATTACCAGCGCCTGCTCAATTTTATTGTGCCCGATATGGTCCACGTTCTCGCCAACGGCAAGATAGTCAAAGAAGGCGGCAAGGAACTCGCTCTCGAACTCGAGGAAAAGGGCTACGATTGGGTCAAGGGTGCTGCTCATTAAAGAATGTCTCAGGCAACAACACAAAAAAGCAGCAGTACGACCGCGATCATCTTCGCGGTTTTTGCTGTTTTGTGTATTGTTGCGTTTTTGACATATCGCGGGAGTGACGTTGGGCAGTTGCCGAATCTGATCGGAAATCTTGGCGGCGGGTCGCTGGTTGGTAGGGACATAGGAGCTTCACTTTACGGAATGGGAACGTCGTTTTTAATATTCATAGCATGGCTCGGCTTGGGGACTGTTGTTGATCGGTTCATTGATGCGCCTAAAGAGGATCAAGCCTCGGGAATTCTATACGTCGTACGTTCTACCGCATTAGGAGCAGCGGTGTGGTCAATTGTGTGGTTCATTTTAGGGATCGAGCAACTCTTCAATCCGATAGCTGCAATAGTTTGTTTTTGTGTAGGCCTGTTTCTAGCGCTTTTTGGTGTTTTTTCTCAGGTGTTCGTAGAACGCCGATTACCTAAAGCTCCGAGTGGCATTTTCGTGCTAGTTGCTCTGCCACTTTTGATTGCAATCTTTTCGGCGCTCGCGCCACCGATCGCGAAGGATGCTTTGCTTTACCATTTTGCAGTTGCGAAGGCCTTCATTGCACAGAATAGCAGTGCTTTTATTGAAGGCAATATCGCTAGTTATCTCGCTATGGGAACCGAGATGCACTACCTGTGGGCGATGCTACTCGGCGGGTTGTTTAGTCCCCGCGCAGCCGAAGCGGCTGCCGGAGCAACGACATTTCTTTTTTTTCCTGTATTGCTGATGGCAATTTACGGATGGGCTAGAGAGATCGAAGTTTCACGCACTTGGTCACTGATCGCGACTGCGATGGTTGCGTGCATTCCAACCGCATATCACGTCGCATCGAGCGGCTACATCGACATTTCGTTGGCGTTATACGTAACGCTTGCGGCGTATGGTCTGACACGGTGGTGGAAAGAGTCGGCTTGGGGTTGGGTGATACTGATAGGCATCTTTCTTGGTGCGGCTTTGTCGGTCAAGTTGACGACAGTGTTCGTATTTGCGGCGTTTGCATTAATCATCTTGTTGCGTGCGCGAGAAGTGAAGAACCCAGCCGCTATCGCTCCCGGTTCCGACACCTGTGTTGCCGCCAGTCCGGGCAGGATCGTCGCATCTGGATTTGCTGCGTTGTTGCTCGCCGGTATTATCGCCTCACCGTGGTATATACGAACTTGGGTCGCGACCAGCTCGCCCGTCTTTCCGTTCTATATGAGCATTTGGCCGGGTAAGGCAAACGGCTGGGACATCGAGCGTTCGAACCTGTTTCAGGCGATGAATTCGCAATACGGCGGCATTGATACAAACAAGCTCAATTACTTGACCGCGCCGGTTCGCATGTCAATTGCCTCGCAGCCAGAGCAAGTCGCAAATTATGACGGCGTTCTCGGCGTTGCATTTCTCATCGGACTGCCGCTGCTTGTTTGGGCTTTGTGGAAATTCGATCTCGCAGTGGAGATCAAAATAATGTTGGGCATTGCGGGTGTGATGTATCTCTTCTGGCTTTTTTCGAGCGAACAGCTCAGATACATTTTGCCTATCGCGCCGCTGCTTGCGATAGCGATCGCCGCGTCGGCGGAAAAGATCGGGAACGGCGTCGGCAAAGTCGCTCGATGTGCGCTTTTAACTGCTTCTGTATGCGGGCTGCTCACAACATTTGCGTGGTTCTGTCAGAAGTCTCCGCTTCGTGTAGCATTGGGCGGTGAGACGCGCGATCAGTATTTGACCCGTAATCTCGACTATTATTCATATTACCAGAGCATAAATACCGAAACTCCGGCGGATGCAAAAGTGTGGCTGATCAATATGCGCCGCGACACGTATAACATCGAGCGGCCGATCTTTTCGGATTATTTGTTTGAAGATTGGACATTGCGAAAAATGCTCTGGGAATCGAGTTCGGCGCAGGAAATGCGTTCTAAAACCGTCGCGATGGGCATCAAATATGTATTGACGCGGCACGATTTTTTGTTTGATTTTGACAGATCGACGCTTGTTGATGACAAAAAACCGCGAGCGGAAAACGAAGCGAAGTTAAAGATCGCAAAGGAATTTATTTTGGATCCGGCGAATACTATCAAGGCCGACAACAAGTTTAGTTTGGTAAAGGTGTTTTAAGAAAATGGTATCAACTACAGCCGTAATGGAATCACAATTTACGGAACAATTTAGAGAGTTTTTTAAGGGCGAAAACAATGTCGCCGTGAGAGAGTTGCGTGAAAAAGCGTTTGCGGTATTTACCGCCTTGGGTTTCCCGAGTGTGAAAAGCGAGGATTGGAAATATACAAATGTCGCGCCGATAGCGAAAGAGAATTGGATGGCTGCACCTTTTGCTCCTGACTTCTCGCCGGCAGGCGAGAAGTCAGGAGCAAAATTGGGGGCTTTCAATTTCCGGAGAAACGGTTTTGCCGCGTTGAATCTAGCGTTTGCTGACTTCAAGATCATAACGATCCCAAAAGAAACAAGCGTCGCTGAACCGATCGAATTTTCTATTGCGGCGGAAGAAAATACTGCTGTCTTCCCGCACATCCTGATCATTGCCGAGGCCGGGAGCAAAGCGACGATCATAGAATCTTATGCTTCGCAGACGAAGAGTTTTATTAATGCGGCGGTGCAGATCATTGTCGAGGACAATGCGAATCTAACGCATTATCGGGTTCAGAAAGAATCGGATGATGCGTTTCATGTCGGCACGACGGAGATCTCGCTTGGCGCGGGCAGCCGTTACGATTCGACAAACATTAATCTCGGCGGTGCTATCTCGCGGCATGATATTGACTTGAAATTTACGGCCGAGGGCGGAGAGGCATTTGTTGACGGTTTGTATATGCTGAACGGTACGCAGCATAGCGACACACATTCGGTGATAGATCACCTTGTGCCTAACTGCACTTCGCATCAGACATACAAAGGCGTTTTGAACGACAAGTCGCGTGCGGTTTTTAACGGTAAGGTACTTGTTCGTGAAAACGCTCACGGCACCGATGCACAGCAATCGAATAAAAATCTGCTGCTCTCGAACGAAGCTCGCGTCGATACAAAACCGCAGCTTGAGATCGATAATGACGATGTCAAATGTTCGCACGGCGCGACGGTTGGGCAGCTTGAGGAAGAAGAGCTGTTCTATTTACTGACCCGTGGGCTTCCCGATACGCTTGCAAGAAATCTGCTGACCTACGGCTTTGCTGAGGAGATCATAAACAAGATCGGGATCGAGTCGATCAAAAAAGATCTGGATGCGGCCGTATTGAACCGCTTGAACACGAAATTGGATGGTTAAAATGGAAGCTGTAAAACAGATGAGCAATTGGGACGTTGAAAAAATTAGAAAGGATTTTCCGGTTCTGTCGCAGACGGTGAACGGCAAGCGGCTGGTCTATCTCGACAACAGCGCTTCGTCACAGGTGCCGCAGTTGGTGATCGACCGCGGGGCGAAGTATCTCGCAGAAGAACATTCAAATATCCATCGCGGCGTGCATTATTTGTCGCAGCACGCAACAACCGCCTATGAAGCCGCACGCGAAAAGATCAAACGGTTTATCAACGCGAAGGAAGCCAAAGAATGCATCTTTGTTCGCGGCACGACCGAGGGCATCAATCTCGTTGCGTATTCATACAGCAAACGTTTTATCAATGAGGGCGACGAGATCATCGTCTCACAGATGGAGCATCATTCGAACATCATTCCGTGGCAGATCGCGTCAAAGGAACGCGGAGCAAAGATCCGTGTTATCCCGATGAATGAACGCGGCGAACTTATCATCGATGAATACGAAAACCTGCTCAATGAGCGGACAAAGATCGTTGCGGTTGCTCACGTCTCAAATTCTCTTGGCACGATAAACCCGATCAAGGAAATGATCGCAACGGCACACAAATTCGGTGTGCCCGTTTGTGTAGATGCGGCGCAGAGCGTACCTCATTTTCCGGTCGATGTTCAGGATCTCGATTGTGACTTTTTTGCCTTTTCGGGACATAAGATGTTTGGCCCGACAGGCAGCGGTGTTCTCTACGGCAAAAAGGAATGGCTCGAAAAAATGCCGCCGTATCAAACGGGCGGCGGGATGATACGCACTGTTAGTTTTGATGGGACGACATTCGCGGGCTTGCCTGACAAATTCGAAGCCGGCACACCGGCGATCGCGGCTGGCATCGGTTTGGGAGCAGCAGTTGATTATGTTAACTCGATCGACTTTAAGGCGGCAGAAGCCTATGAGCACGAATTGCTCGAATACGCGACGCAGCGTTTGTCAGACATTCCGGGAGTTAAGATTATCGGTACGGCAGCAAATAAGGCTTCGGTATTATCGTTCACCATTGAGGATGTTCATCCGCACGACATAGGCACCATCCTCGATCAGGAAGGCATCGCCGTTCGCGCCGGCCACCATTGTGCGCAGCCGGTAATGGAGTTCTTTGATGTTCCGGCAACGGCGAGAGCTTCGTTTGCGTTCTACAATACGAGAGAGGAAGTCGATAAACTCACAGATGCGGTGCAGAAGGTGATCGAGGTGTTTGCCTAGACCTTATGTGAGTTGCATCACATTTCTTCAAATTTGACTGTGGCACAATGCGAGCATGCATACAGACCTCTACATAGCTCAACACGCAAAATTACGGCCCGTTAAGGAGATCGCCGAACAGCTTGGCCTCAGCTCGGATGATATAGATATGTACGGCAGTCCGTATATTGCCAAAGTCCGCCTCAACGTGATCGAGAAATTCAAAGACCGGCCGAACGCTAAGTATATTGACATTTCGGCTATCACGCCGACGCCGCTCGGTGAAGGTAAATCGACGACGCTAATTGGTCTGGGCGAAGCGATGAAGCACCTCGGAAAACGCGCGGTCGTGACACTTCGCCAGCCTTCACAGGGCCCGACTTTTGGAATAAAGGGCGGAGCTGCCGGTGGCGGTAATGCACAGGTCGTCCCCATGGAGACCTTTAATCTCAATCTTACCGGTGACATCCATGCCGTCACTGCAGCAAACAATCTGCTTGCGGCAATGACGGACAACAAGCTGCTTCGCGGCAATCCGCTCAACATCAACCCGCACAGCATTACCTGGAAACGTGTCGTTGATACTAACGACCGAGCGTTGCGCAAAATAATAGTCGGTCTCGGCGGACGCATGGAAGGGGGTATACCTCGTGAGACGGGTTTTGATATTACGGTCGCATCCGAGGTGATGGCGATACTTGCGTTGACCACGTCGCTTCAGGATATGAGAAAGCGTTTTGGCCGCATTGTCGTCGGACTGACACATGATAAAAAACCCGTCACTGCCGAAGAGATCGGAGCCGCCGGTGCGATGACCGTTTTGATGCGCGATGCAATACGGCCAACGATCATGCAGACGCTCGAAAACACGCCCGCGCTTGTGCACGCGGGGCCATTTGCAAACGTGGCTCATGGTAACAGCAGCATTCTCGCCGACCTGATCGGTATAAAAACCGCTGACTACCTTATGACCGAGTCAGGCTTTGGCGCAGACATCGGTGCGGAAAAATTCTTTAACATAAAGTGCCGTTACAGTGGCCTCAAGCCGGACGCATGCGTCGTAGTCGCGACGATACGCGCTCTAAAGTCGCACAGCGGCAAGTATAAGATCGTCG
Organism: uncultured Chloracidobacterium sp.; assembly: GCA_964618985.1. Lineage (GTDB taxonomy): Bacteria > Acidobacteriota > Blastocatellia > Pyrinomonadales > Pyrinomonadaceae > OLB17. The sequence continues at coordinate 10,844 of CAZUEI010000006.1, read as the reverse complement.
CAGGAAAGCCGCTGCCGCCCGAAATGCTTGAAAACAACGTTGCTGATGTCGAGGCAGGTGCGAGTAATCTGCGAAAGCAAATTGAGAACATCAGGCTTCACGGCGTAACGCCTGTGGTAGCGATCAATGCATTCGAATCGGACCATGCGGACGAGATCGAAGCCGTGAAACGCATCGCCATTGAGTCCGGAGCTCTGGGGGCCGCTGTTTCGACACATTGGGCCGATGGCGGAAAAGGCGCTGTCGAACTCGCCGAAATGGTGATCGTCGCCGCCGATCAGCCGCACGAATTTAAGTTTCTTTACGACCTTGATCAGCCGATAAAGGCGAAGATCGAGACGATCGCGACGAAGATCTACGGAGCGGACGGCGTCAGTTACGAGCCATTTGCCGACCAGCAGATAGCAGCTTACGAGGCGAATGGTTTTGGGAATTTGCCGATCTGCATGGCAAAAACACACCTCAGCCTTAGCCACGATCCGACTCTAAAAGGAGCGCCGACCGGTTTTACGCTGCCGGTTCGTGAAGTTCGGGCGAGTGTTGGGGCCGGCTTTATTTATCCTATCTGCGGCGACATGCGAACGATGCCGGCACTCCCCGAGCATCCCGCGGCAGAACGTGTTGATATTGACGAGAATGGGAATATCACTGGTTTATTCTGAACTCACACTGCTGCTCTCAAACAGTTATAATAGAAAACTTGATATAGCCGCAAGCCATAAATAGATGTCAGAATTAAACGAACTTTATCAGGACACAATACTAGATCACAACAAGAATCCGCGAAACTTCCGCGAGATCGAGAATGCGGATAAGACAGCCGACGGTAAAAATCCGTTGTGTGGCGATGCCTTGCGCGTGTATGTTGAGATGGACGGTGACACGGTTAAAGATGTGTCGTTCAAGGGGTCGGGGTGCGCCATCTCAAAGGCATCGGCGTCGATGATGACACAGGCCGTTAAAGGGAAAACGAAAGCCGAGACCGAGATGATCTTTGACGAATTCCATAAGATGGTTACCGGCGAACTTGACATCGAACGGGATGAAAATCATCTCGGCAAGCTAAAGATATTTGCGGGTGTTTTGGAATTTCCCGCGCGCGTCAAGTGTGCCTCATTAAGTTGGCATACTCTGAATGCGGCGCTCCACGGCGAAGAGATAGTTTCAACGGAATAAAGGCTTAAGTTTTTGAGACGCAGCGCGTTCCTGTTAAGCGCTTTATTTAAGCGTTCCACCTTGTTCCACTTTTCCGGAACGGAACAAACATCACTGCGACTCATGGAATCTAACCTTTTCAATCTTGAGACTCGGCGTGATTATACGCCCTGGGTCGTGATACTGATATTGGTAATTGCAGCGATGTTCGCGCTACAATTTGAAGGCCGCGTCTGGTGGTGTGAAACGGGCGATTACTCTCCGTGGGCATGGGACATCTGGTCAAAACATAATTCGCAGCATCTTATTGACCCGTATTCATTCACTCACATTCAGCACGGCATACTCGAATTTTGGCTGATCGGCCTGGTCTTTAAAAAGATTCCGCTTGCCTGGCGGTTGTTGATAGCCGTAATGATCGAAGGCGCGTGGGAAATCGCAGAAAACTCTAGCTACATCATAAACCGATACCGCGAAGAAACCATCTCGCTCGATTATTTTGGCGACTCGATCATCAATTCGATCTCCGATATGTTGTGCTGCGCGGCGGGTTTTGTGTTCGGTTACATGCTGCGATTTTGGAGATCGCTGATTTTGTTTATTGCTACAGAGTTGATCCTGCTCTTTTGGATACGTGACAGCTTGGTAATCAACGTAATAATGTTGCTCTATCCTATAGAAGCGATCAAACATTGGCAAATCGGCGGCTAGCGCTCACCGCGAGCAGCCTCGACTTGGGTTTCAAGGTCAACGGCGAGTTTGCGCGAGCCAGGCTGGTCAAAGGTTTCGGTCCAACGAAGAGTCTCATCCAAAATTCTCAATTGATATTCACGCCAGTTCGGCTTGCCGGCCACTGAGCCAAGTTCGCCGTTGTAATAGGCTGTCCGCGGCGGCCGGACTCTATCGGTGAGTTTTGGATCGACAGAGATCGTCATTGTTGGAATGCCGCTTTGTTCAAAAGCTCGCGCGACGATTCCGAGAGTTTGGTGGCACAGTCGAGATGCAGGAATTAAAAGCGCGGCCTGCACTTCATATCGATTCAGACGGTCGACAAGTTTCGGAGCAAGTTCGTCAGCCACGCGGGAGGCATTTGGAACGTGACTGCTGATGCTCCACCAGACATTATTGAGGCCGCCGATGACGGAATTAGCTTGATATTCCAGCAAGCGGTCGATCGGGATCTGCGAGTTTCGATCTTCGCGCACCGCTGCTGGATCGTAACCTTTTGCGACGTACCGCAGATCGTCGGCTTCGACCTCAATCGGTATCTCGAGAAAATTCAGATCGCCATGGCGTGCGTCTGTCTCGAAAGGTTTCATTCCGTCGAGATACGCACCGGCAGATGAAATGAGTGCCAAGTTGAGCATCGGCAGAGCTCGTCGAACCGGCGTGAAAGGCGAATGGATGTTCTCGACCCATGGATAGCCCGTGAGTGTGTCATTTGCTTTCCAGCGGGAAAAACGACTGGTAAAATCATTCAGATTTTCGATCAGTTCCATAAGAGTTCAGACCTTAAATTCCTTTGAAAAATCGTAAATATCAGATTTGGAGCTCTTTGCCACTCCGAATTTACGATTTGAAATGATAAAAAATGCCAGCAGCGCCGCTATCATGCCTGTGAACAAAACCCAAACCGACCATTCGTGCAAGGTGTTAAATTGAATTCTGAGCGGGTCATCGGCGGCGATCTCATCGATTGGCCGCCCCATCTGTGCTCTCAACGACGAAAGCCAGATCCCGATCACAAATTGCCCGACCGCACACGCGGCTCCAAGTAAAAACAGAAAAAATCTTTCAGTCCAAAGCCAGAATCTGTTTACATTTGCAGCCCCGACAAGCGAGGACAAGATCAAAAGCGTTGCTATTGCAAGGCCGCTGAAATTGAGTATAGACAGATTTCTACTGACCACCGCACCGGCCAATTCCCGCTGCGACAAAACCGCAAAAGCTGTCTGCGCCACACCGATAAAGAATACCGCCGCCCCGAGCCACACGCCCAACATCAACAGCCTAATATCAGAGAAAAACTTCATATGAAGGTGCGGTTTACCGGCCTTTATTATCTAGTTTTTCAATCGAAAGGGCAAAAGTTGGCCGTTTCTTTATCTGATGGTTCAAACTTAACCCTCGGCAATTGTGATAACCTCTCTATCAATATCTGATGTCTCTCGATCTCGAAAAAGTTTACGAACGTTTGTATTCATACAGTAAAGAGCGGGATTTTGCCGGATATGACCCTTTCGATGGCTTGAACAGCCGTTTCATTCAACTTACGCCGCTGAAATATATTGGCTCGGCTCGGCTCGGATGGCTGCAAATGGTCAAGCGTTTACCGGTTGATCCGCGGCCTTTTCTCGGTGTCAAAAAAGGCGTAAATCCGAAGTGTCTGGCACTGTTCACGCTAGCGGAGGTTTCGCGATTTCGGGCAACTGAGGATCTGCAGCACGCTGAAAATGTAAAAGAATTGATAGAACGGTTATTGGCTGCAAAGATAGCCGGAAAAACGAAAAATAATAGGCTGGCTGCGGCATTCGGTTACAATTTCGATTGGCAGTCACGCGTCTTTTATGCTCCGGCCGGAACGCCGGCGATCGTGCCGACTGCATTTGCTTCGCAGGCTTTTGTGGAAGCATATCAGGCACTTGAAGAAGAAAAATATTTGACAATTGCGGATGAAATTTGCGGCTTTGTCTTGAATGGTTTGAACAGGCCGATCGAAACTGATGACGAGGTTTGTTTTAGCTACACGCCTGTTGATAACAGCATGATTTTTAATGCGAGTCTGCTCGCCGGCGAATGCTTGGCGCGCGTTGGGGCGATCACTGGAATCCCCGAATATCTCGAAATGGCTGTGAAAACAGTCAAGTTTGTGATCCGACGACAGCGAAGCGACGGAGCATGGATTTATGGGGCAAATGAGGCTCAAGCGTGGGTTGATAATTTTCACACAGCCTATGTTTTGCAATCGCTTTATCGAATTTCGGCATTGATCCCGGATCTGAGATCTGAAACCAATGATGTTATCAGGAAAGGCGTGGCATATTGGCTGGATAATTTTTTCCTCGATGACGGCACACCGAAATACTATGACAAAGCCGCGTATCCTATCGATATTCACTCTGCGGCCGTTGCCATTGCGGCGTTGTGCGAGCTAAAGGAGTTGGATGTACGAATGCAGTCGATGGCAATGAGAACAGCCCAATGGACGATCAAAAACATGCTTGATCCACAAGGCTACTTTTATTACCAAAAGCGGAAAAACCGTGTCGTAAAAACACCGTTCATGCGTTGGGGACAGGCATGGATGGCGTATGCATTGGCTAGTTTGATCGAGGGCAGAGATGGGAACTGAGATCAAGGATTTTTGGCAGACGCATCCGTGCGGAGCGGAACTTGTCGGCGATCTGCCGGAAGAGTCGCGCGACAATTATCTTGATTTCTTTATGCGTTACGATAATTACCGATACACTAAAGAACCGCACATTCTTTCAAATCTCAAGCGAATCGATTTTAACAAGAAACAAGTTTTGGAGATCGGACTCGGTCAGGGTGCTGATTCAGAACAGATCACCCGGCATGGCGGCATTTTTTCGGGCGTGGATCTTACTGACGAAGCTGTCAAGAGAACGCAGATGCGGTTTTCACTGAAAGGACTACCATTTGACCGGATAGAACAGGCGAGCGCACTTGACCTTCCATTTGCAGACAATTCATTTGATATAGTCTATAGCCACGGTGTGCTACATCATATCCCGGAAATACGAAAAGCGGAAAAAGAGATATTCCGTGTCCTAAAACCGGACGGGCATCTGATCGTTATGTTATATGCAAAACGGTCGCTCAATTATCTGCTGAGTGTTTCGGTTTTACGGCGGTTGGGTTTGCTGGGTCTGTATGGACTCGGCATAAAAGCGGGTGGCATTTATGGCGATCATCTCGATAATGCTCGAAAGGCGGGCATATTTAATTATCTTTCAATGAAGAACTTCATTCACGTCAGCACCGACGGTCCATTCAACCCGTATTCGAAAGTGTATAGTTTGAAAAACGTTCGCGAGGATTTTCCCAATTTTGAGATCGTAAAATATGAAAGACACTTTATGCACGCTCCGCCGCTGAAGATGAAATGGCTGCCGCTTGCCGGGATGCTCGGTTGGCATTTGTGGGTTTGGATGAGACCTCGGAAATAAGAGCAAAATGTGCGGAATCGCAGGAATAATTTCACAAGATCCGGAAACGCGGATAGGTGCTGCGCTGAAATCAATAGAGCATCGCGGACGCGACGACGAAGGCGTATTTGTTT
>CAZUEI010000006.1:0-5286 GCA_964618985.1 uncultured Chloracidobacterium sp. | reverse complement strand
CCGCCGCACACGCTTTTCAAGAATATTTTTCATCTGCCGGCTGCACATTATTTGGTTTGGAAAGATGGGGAGGTCACGACAAAAGAATGGTGGGAGTTAGATTTCTCGGTTGAAGAATCTGGTGGAACGGAGAACTATTGGAGCGAGCGTGTTTTTGAGACGCTCGACAAAGTTACCGAAATGGAAATGGTCGCGGACGTTCCGCTCGGAGCGTTTCTCTCGGGCGGCGTCGATTCGTCGTCGCTTGTGGCTTTGATGACGACACATTCAAGAGAAAAAATATCTACATACACAACCGGCATTTCGGCGGATGATCTGAAGTTTGACATTATTCCCGATGACGTTGAATGGTCTAGAAAAGTGGCCGCGCTTTTTCCGGTTGATTATCACGAGAAGCTACTTTCGCCTGACATTGTCGATCTGTTGCCAAAGCTTGTGTGGCATCAGGATGCGCCGGTGATTGATATGGCAATACCGTCGTATTTGATCTCGCAGCAGGCGCGCTCAACGCAAAAGGTTATGCTGTCGGGTATGGGAGGCGACGAGATCTTTGCCGGCTATCCGCGTCAGATGGCGATGCAGATAGCAGGCGTTACCGATTTGATGCCGTCGGCGATCAGGCGGCCACTGATGAAAACGATCGACAGTATTCTTTACGGCGGCCTTCAAGGCAGGTTCACAGCGCCGCTTCGCAATGCCAAGAAATTTGCGCGAAGTTCCTCTATGGATTTTGAAGAAAGATATTTGGGTTACGGGACGTATTTCACCGATTCCATGAAGCAGAAATTGTTTGCGACGGACGTTAATAAAGAAATGAGTGAGTTTGACGCATATAAATATCACCTTGATTTTTTTAGGAAATGCCGCGGCGCCTCTCCGATCAATCGTCTTTTGTATGTCGATTTTAAGACGTTTATGCCAGCGCTAAATCTCGATACGACGGACAAAACCTCAATGGCGGCAAATCTGGAAGTGCGGGCACCTTTTCTGAATAAAGAGATGGTGGAGTTTTCTGCGCGCATTCCCAGCCGACTAAAGATCAAGGGCCTAAAACGAAAATACATTCTCAAAAAGGCGGCTGAAAAACTGTTGCCGAAAGAAATCGTTTGGCGTAAAAAGGCCGGATTCGGCGCGCCGATCCGCTCATGGCTCCGCGGGCCTCTGCGTCCGATGGTCGAGGAACTTTTATCGGAGCAAAAGATAAAGACACGCGGACTTTTTGATCCGTCAGAAGTAAAAAAAATAATTGAAGCCAATTTGTCGGGAAAAGAAGACTTTAATTTACAGGTATTTCAGCTCTTAACTCTTGAATTGTGGATGCAGGAATTTTTAGATTAATAATGTTAACAAACAGATCGATAATCTGCTTTGCGGGCGAGGATTGGTGGTATCATCATCCTCATTCCAAAAATCACCTGATGCGTCGCTTTGCGCGCGTCGGGAACAAAGTGATCTTTGTCAACTCGATCTCGATGGGGCTTCCGGGAATTTCAAACAAAGATCTTTTTCCAAAGATCGTTCGAAAGCTAAAAAGCTATGCAAAATTTGCCCGCACAACTGATGAAGGTATTACTGTAGTTTCGCCTGCAGCTTTGCCGTTTTACGGAAATCCTGTAACCCGCAAGCTGAACAAAAGCCTGCTTTTAGCGCAGATCGGCAGACTTGCCAAAAACCGCAAAATGAACTCGCCGATCCTTTGGATAGCGATCCCGACTGCCGCAGAGCTTATCGGCAAAATGAATGAATCGCTGGTTATTTATCAGGTTTCGGATAAATATGATTCCAATTCCGAGGATCACATGGTCAATCCCGAAACGATTCGACGACTGCACGAATATGCGATCGAACGCGCGGACATAGTTCTCTATTCGGGACGCAAGTTGCTTGCCGAAGCTACGGCCGGCCTTGAGAAGTCGTATCTGCTTGAACAGGCGGTTGATTTCGATCACTGGGAACAAACCGCCTCATTATATCCTGCTGACAAAATTGCAGATATTCCGCGTCCGCGTCTTGGCTATTTTGGAGCAGTCGAGCCGTGGCTGATGGATCAGGACCTGATAAAATTAGCATCAGTCGATCGCCCCGAATGGCAATGGATATTTATTGGTAATCTTGCGCGCGGCACCGATCTTGCCGATTTGCCAAATGTACATTTTTTTCCTGCTGTGCCGTATGATGACCTGCCGAGCTATGCCGCCGGATTCGACGTTTGCGTTTTGCCGTGGAAAACGGAACATGCTTTTACAAGCTATGGCTCGGCGATAAAAGTGCGCGAATATTTAGCCACAGGCATACCCGTCGTCATATCGCCGCTTCCCGAATATGAATCGATGAGCGATGTCCTGCGCATTGCCCGAAGCCGTGACGAATTTATCCGTTTTGTCGAAGACGCGTTAGTTGAATCCGATCCGGAAAAAGCTCTGCTGCGCCAAGCCGCCGTCCAATCCGGTACTTGGGACGCCCGTGCCGAATGGGTGAGCGATCTGATCGAATCCAAACTTGTAAGCTGAGATTTAGCAAGTGATTTCTAAAAAACGTCTTTATTTAACTTGTTTTTGCATGTTTCTTATCGCCGCCGGCGTACGTATCCTTGTTTGGCAAAACAACAAAGCGGGCATGAATGGCGTGCAATACGTCGTCACAGGCATGTACAAGGACGATGCCAGGACATTGCTCAGCGGCGAAATTAGCAGCTTTTTGGCCGGGCCAAATCCTCCCTTTGATGCAACGATCCTCGAACACCCACCTGGTTATCCATTATTTATTGCCTGCGTTTATGGCATTTTTGGCGAGAACGTATCTTTGTGGGTCATTCAGATACTTATCAGTTCATTAGCGTCGATACTCGCATTTTTTATCGCGTTGAGTCTCTTTGATTTTCGAACTGCCGTTATCGCCGGGATACTTATAGCTTTATCGCCGCAATTTGCATATTATTCAGGCATTATTTTACCCGACGAACTGAGCGTGCTGCCGATCTTGGCCGCAGTTTATTTTTTGGTAAGGGCCGTGCAGGATAGGCAATTAACATCCGCAATTTTTTGCGGCGTTTCGATCGGACTGTCGTGTTGGCTAAGGTCGAATGCATTGATATTGCCTGTCTTTTTTGCCGGTATCTCATTGATCTTGCTGCCGAAACAATTTCGCACAAGATTCGCTTTGATCTTGCTGGCAAGTTTTGTGCTTACAATCTCTCCGATAACAATTCGCAATTTTTTGGTCTTCCATAGTTTTATTCCACTTTCTCTTGGCGCTGGTACGACCTTTATCGAAGGCTTGAGTGATTGCGATGATGATGGCCGACTTGGCCTACCGTCAACAGATGAAGGCGTGATGGAAATGGACGCTCGCAACGCGGACCGTCCTGATTATTATGGAAATCTTTACAGCCCTGACGGGGTCGAGCGGGAAAGGGAAAGAATTAAGATCGGATTGGCAGCGGTTCGGGACAACCCGCTTTGGTTTTTAACGTCTGTTGCAAAGCGAGGAACGATGGTCTTTAGAATGGAACGAGTGCCAGTAATTGCTCCGGAAAGAGACGAAAAAACTACAACCGAGCCTATATTTTACTACCTGAATATTCCGCTCAAATACATCCAACAGCTTTTTATTACGGTTGTTTTTCTTCCGCTATTTCTGTTTGGAGCAATCCTTTTATTAAGAAAAAAAGAACACCAAATCAAATTGTTTATTTTGGCAGTTGTTACTATTTACTATGTGTGTGTGCAGTCATTATTACATACCGAATACAGGTATCTTTTACCAGCCTCACATTTCCTCTTGATTGTCTCGTCAGTTGCCTTAGGTTCTTTGATTGATAAAGTCTCTGATCTTAAATTGAAAATGTCAGACGTTTAGCGCTTGTCCGGTTCTGAGTGAGTCGAGTATGCGAAATGTTGCTTGTGTTGTTGCGGTCAAATCATTGAGTGCGATCGGAGCTTCGCCGCCACTGATTACCGTGTCGCATACGGCACGAACTTCATCTTTTTGCCCTTTGTCCTGAGCGGACAATTTGTCTACTGTTTCCTTGCCATCGGAAAACATTGAGACTGAGCGGAAATCGTCGAGGACGAATGTTTTTCCGCCTCCGTATATCTCGACACGTTCCTTTGGTATCGAGCGGTCACCTTCGGCTAAATAAGCGATGGTGCCGTTTGAGCCATCGGCAAATTTTAGGGTGATTACAACAGAATCATCTTCAGTTACGTTATGATCCCTGCTCGTAACCGCTTCTGCAAAGACCCGTGTTGTAACTGAGTCTGTCAGAAAGTGCATCAAGTCAATAAAATGGCAAACCTCGCCGACAATGCGGCCGCCGCCTTGAATTGGATCTTGTATCCAGCTTTCTTTTGGGATTCGCCCAGCATTTACGCGGTAAATAATAGAAAGCGGGAAGGTGCGGGCGTCACCGAAAAAGTCTTTTGCCCGTTTCGCCAATGGTGAAAAGCGGCGGTTGAACCCGGCCATCAGCCGGCCACTCGACTTTTCTGCGGCGGTTAAAATGCCGTCGAGTTCGGCGTCGTTCATCGCCAACGGCTTTTCTACAAACACGTGCTTGTTTTGCTCGAGCGCCTTCCGCGCGAGCGACGCATGTGTATCATGGCGTGTAGCGATAACAACTAAATTTACCGATTCGTCCTTTAGCACCTCTTCCGCATCAGAAACACATGACGCAAAACTGAATTGCCGTCCGACGTTTCGTGCCGTCAGGCCTGATGCCGTAGTGATTGAGAGGAATTCGACGCCGTTTGATTTGAAGTGCGGCAACAGCATTGCACGCGCATAATCACCGGCACCGATCATTCCAACTCTAACTTTAGAGGCCTTACTCGTCGGTTTGCTGCCGATCTCTATTCTTGAAGCGAGAGGTTTTGCCGAGTCGTATTGGAGAACTATGCCCAGATACGGCTCTTTTATCTCGTCTGAAATGAGTTTGTAGGCATCTTCGCCGCGTTCGACAGGGAAACGATGAGAGATAAGTTTCTCAACCGAAATGCTTTTGTTTTCGATGAGATCGAAGAAGGCTTCGAGATTACGCCCCTCTGTCCAGCGCACGTAGGCGAAAGGATAATCGTGTCCTCTCTCCTCGTATTCTGGATCATATCGACCTGGGCCGTAGGACATTGAGATCTGCAGGTCAAGCTCTTTTAGGAAATAGACGTTCCGCGGGACATTCATTCCGACCAGGCCGACCACAACTACGCGGCCCTTTGAGCGCGAAATATCGCCGGCTAACTCGATCGGGTCGTTTGAAGGCGTCGCGGCTGTGATCAAGACGGCGTCGGC
>CAZUEI010000005.1:0-19528 GCA_964618985.1 uncultured Chloracidobacterium sp. | reverse complement strand
AACTCGATCCGCCCATCCCTCACGATTGAAGGCGGTTCCCCTTCATTGAACATTACCCGTTCAAACGTTAGAGGCGATGCTGAACCATCCGTTCCGACAGCTGTAAATCTTAGATTTAGCAGCACGCCGTTCTCGTCTATCGGCATCGGGCCATATACAACCACTCTCAGCACGCCCGGCTCGTTCGGATTGGCAACCACCATAAGCCCTCGGCTCACAGTTCCTGCTACATCGACCGGATTTTTCAAAGGCTGAATGACCGAAGGATCATACCTGAGATTGAACTCATAAGCGATAATACCCTTATTAGCGACACCCTGAACACTAACGGGGATCATGATATCACTTTCTGCCGGCACCACGAGGTGCGGCAAGTAAACGGAAGCCGATCTCTTCGGTTCACCGCGGTCGCCAGCGCGCGGGCGGGCGCCGGAATCGACCCAGTTGCCGCTAACCTCACCCATCATTAAGGCCGAATAGTCTTCTCCCGTTATATTCGAAGTCACCGACGGATAATCTCTGCTTACCGGGCTAAACTTCCAGATTCCCGTAAGGCCAACTCCCGGCGGATCGTAAGGCGGCCCGACGACGAATTTTGCGACCATTCCGGCATCGAAAGACGATATCTGGCCGTTGTTGCTGACGTCGGCGACGAGCAACTGATTGCCGCTCAATTGTGGAAGCGGCAGTCCGGCGGCGTGCTGCGAGATCAGAGCCGCGTCGTATGAACTTAGGGCACCGTCACCAAATCCGCCAGTCTTGGACGGCGTTACAGTGTACGAGCCCGAATCAAAGCCGCTGAGCGAATAGTCTCCATTTGCTCCTGTTCCCGTAGTCATCGAGATCGTCGAACCCGCCGCGTGAACAAGGACGTTTGAAACAAAACGCTGCGCCGGAGAGCCGATGGCATTGCCGTAGGTTATCGTCCCGCTTATCACGGGATCAGGCGTCGGTGTGGACGACGCAGTCGGAGTCGGACTCGGAGCAAATGATGTCGCAATAAACTCCGACGTGTTTCCGTCCGCATCGGTCGCGGCGGCAGTTAAAGAATCGCCGGGTTGAAATCCTATCTGTGCTGCATTACCGAGATTTATCTGCTTGAAACCGCCGTTGTTATAGTCACTCACTGTCCAGAATTGGTTCGATACGATCGGAACCCTGCCCTGGCCGGTGGCGTCTGATATAAAGTACTCGACCTTGATTCCATTAACGCCGTAGTTTGCGTTTATCGGGTCTGTATCCACAAGATATGAAACGATCAGATCGCCGTTGCCGTCGATAAAGTAAGTTTCGATCTCAGGATAATTCTGGCCGCGATTCGGCCCGCTATCGACGTCGCCGGCGTCATTGGGATTTCCGCCAGTCGGGAAAATGTCGATGCCGAGTCCGACGTTGCTGAAAATATTATTCCCGGTTAAGCGATTATTTATAGTTGATTGAGTACCATCCTGAGAGATCGTGGGCGTGGTTCCATCGTCTATGAATATGCCGCTTGCACCGTTGCCGCCGATGGTGTTGGCCGAATTGGGATCGTCACCGCCTATGATATTGTTGCTGGCTCCGCCGGTCAGATGAATGCCATGAACTGTGTTACCGAACGAGTTGCCGAAATAGTCAGTGCCAACGAGATTGCCCCTGAGCATGTTGTTGATCGCCCCCCTCATCAGAATGCCGCTGAGGATATTTCCTGAGATCGTATTGCCCAGAGCTGGACTGGTCCCGCCGATATCGTTATTCGGCGCGTTGATGAGCGCGACGCCGTTTAGTCCATTGCCAACGCGGAGATACGCGAAAGTAAGATTTTCTTTGATGACGCCTACATCAACGCTATGAAGGCTGTTGTACTGAACGCCGAGTCCTTCGAGCAACACACCGTTGAACAAGTTGCCCGCGACCGTTGTCTTAAGGCCCGGATCGCCCGAGCTGTCACCGATAAAATTATTGTTGGCTCCGTTCACGATCTTTACGCCGTCGCCACCGTTGCCGATGCCAAGCGTGCCTTGGCTGTCGGTGCCGATGATCGAATTGTTCATGCGATTGAAAATGGAATTCTGCCCGTCGATCAAAACGCCCGGCCCGATATTGGCGCTGATAATGTTCTTAGGTGCCCCTGGATAAAGGGCGCCAATATAGGCATTCTGTATATTCGAAAGCATAACCCCGGCCAGAGCATTCGGAGCGGTTACGGGAATTTGGAAATCGAGTTGCTTGAAAAGACCTACATTATTACCGCCTATATGAATAGAGATACTCTGGTCGGGCTCGCGCTTGACCGGCGGCTGGCCGACCTCACTGAGCGCAGGCGGATTTCCTTGAAGCAAAATGCCGTTACCGCCGCTATTGCCGATCGTATTATTTTCAATCGTTAGAACTCCGGCCTGATTTGCGTATATTCCGTCGCCGCCATTGCCGATAGCTGTACCGTCCGGCGCGACTCCGATGAAGTTTGCGACGATGAAATTATCCGCAGCGAACGAGCCTTCGAGCCAAATGCCCTGTTGCGTGTTGCCGCCTATAATGTTGCCGTAATCGGTTATATCGCAACTGTTTGCAGGCGTACAGTTCACCGCGTCGCCACCGATAATGTTGTTATTTCCGAGTGCGACCTTGATACCGATGGTGTTGGCAAGCGGCGTGTATGTGGATGACTTTATGCCTATCCGATTGCCCTGTATTTGATTGCCCCTCGGATGACGTGTTACGTCGAACGAACTATCGAGCGTGCCGATGCCGATGCCGATCCCGGGGGTTTGATCGTTACCGGAGATAACATTGCCATCGAATGCGCTTCGCTGTCCGCCGATGATGTTATTATTCGCGTCAACCGCCAGGAATACGCCGATCTTCCCGTTACCCAACCCGAAAGCGCCGCCCGAAGTGGTGCCGATCCGGTTGCCGCTTACCGTATTATTTTCGATGGGCAGAGTGGTTGGGCCTTCGGGTTTGCCAAGGATCTGAAACACCCCGCGCGAGGTTAGTGAACCAACTCCGCCGCCGCCGAGCTGTACTCCTGAGTCCGTGTTTCCTGAGATCGTGTTCTTCGATACTGTGCAGTTATTCGCCCCAAAAGCTAAAAGGACCCCTATCTTGTTGGGCAGCGCATTGCTCCCGTCAAGTTTTGTACCGATCTTGTTGTCGGAGATCGAAATATTCGATGCGCCAACGCTTACTGCGCCGACAATAATGCCATATCTGGTATTACCTGAGATCAAATTGCCGGAGATCGACGAGTTCGAGACATTTTCAAGCACGATAACGCCGTCTGTGTTTGGTATTGCCGTTTGACCGGTCGGGTCAGTCCCGATCCTGTTGTTCACAATATTCACGCTGCTTAAAGGTACGCCTTGGTCGCCAGAAATAACGATGCCGGCTTCATTACCCGAAATGATATTCGGGGGTCCTGTTGAGCTTCCGACTCCGTTGCTTGCATCCATTAACGTTACTCCCCAGGAATTTGGGAGCGCCGCCGTTCCGGCTTTATTTAATCCGATATAGTTACCGGAAATCGTATTCTGGCCGGCTCCGTTCTGGATGACGATGCCACCGTGGGGAGCGTTTCCTGAAATTATGTTTCGTCGGTCGTTTGCCCCGCCGATCGTATTGTTCATCGCTCCGTTGCCAAGTAATAGGCCTCCTACGCCATTCCCCAGCGCCACGTTACCGGTTGCGTCTGTGCCGATCAGGTTCCCTTCGATACGATTCGTATTCGGTCCGCCGACGATAAAGATCCCGGCGTTGGTATTGCCGGAGATGAGGTTTGTATCCTGATCGAGAATTCCGCCGATCGTGTTGCCGTTCGAGGAGATCGTCACGCCGATGCCATTAGGCAGAGCACCGGTTCCAAGCTTGTTAGTTCCGATCTTGTTATTGATCACCGTGTTTGTTTGCGCCCCTCCCCGAAGAAAGATGCCGGTGTCACTATTTCCGATCACATTTCCGTTCGCGGGCACAGCTCCACCAATGCGGTTTCGCTGCGAAGAACTGCCTGAAATGTCGACTGCGGCGAGTGCCGGTCGCGTATTATCGGCAGACATCCCGTCGGGAAATATTCCGAGAAAGCAAGATTCGACTACGTTGTCGCTTCCCTGAATAAAAATGTCCGTGCCAACAAAACGGTGTATGGCAAGTCCGTTTATCGTCACATTACTGGTCTGGATCGTGATCCCGTTTCCTGCGTTATTTCCGTCTCTGATCTCGATCAACGGAGAATCTAAATAGCCGGGCTGCGTTGTCCCGTTGACCATCACGCGTTCGGTAATTGTCGGGAGAGCGGTCATGGGCTGGATGGTGCGAACACCGCTGCCCGGAATGTCGAAATTGATAACGTCGAGGCCGTTACGCGCATTTGCTTCCTGTATCGCCGCTCGAAGCGAGCACTGCAGCCCGGTGTTGCTTGTATCGACATCACAAAAACCATCCGCAGTATTTGGATCGTTTTCATCGCTGTCAATAGTCACAACGATCGGCTCGATACAAGTAACTTCAGGATTTTCCAACGCCTGTTGAAAAGTTCCGGTCGTGCAGACACCGGCGGAGCAAGAGAATTCTGAAGTGTTGCCAAATAAGTCGGTTGCCGTTGCGGTAAATGACAGTTGTGACGGTATGATTGGATTTGCTGATGTGAATGTCCAGCCCGCAAAACCGTTCCCGTCCGTTCGCACATTTACCGAGCCGATATAATTCGAGCCTTCGCCGTAGGTCGATGGATCGGCCGACGGACTCTGGTAATAATCGATCGTAAATTGGCTCGCGGGAACACTCCGTAAAGTAGTTGGAATTGACACGGTTCCATTGCCATTGATCACCGGAGCAAACAACTCAGGAAAATTCTGATAACCGTTTGCACCGTCGTCCGCGTCGAAGCAGTCATTCGTTGTCACGCCCGAAGGATACGGATCGGATAGTGTTGCGTTGACGAGATCGATGCCGAGGCCGCCGTTTATGCCGATGCCGTTCCGGGCAATCGTTACATTTTTTGCCGGTGAAACGCCGGTCGACGGATGAGTGAATTGGGAAACAACCACGCCTGCACGGCCATTGCCGAAGACAAAGTTCATTTCGTTGGGGTTATATCCGCCGATTCTAGTCCGTCCGTCACCGGCAACTTCTATTCCATTGCCTGAATTAGGCGCAAGATTTCCCGACTTGTTGAGGCCTACCCAATTGTTGAAAACGGTGGTCAAAGAACCTGTCGAAGTTGTTATGCTAATGCCCGTGCCTCGCGTCCCGTTATAAAAAGTGTCACTTGTCTCAGCCGCAACATAATTACGCTGTAGATTTCCGGTGCCGCCAATCGCAGTCGACGTTCCTGGTTGCGAGCGGGCACAAATACCACAAGAGATTGTCCCGCCCACGCCGTTTCCTATCGGGCTGATTCCATCTGCCGACAGGCCGACCAGATTGCCTCGGATCTCAAAAGTTCCGCCACCGGCGATAGCCGTGGTCGAGGTGCCGGACTGGTCATTTCCCGAAGTGATATTCCCGCCATCGATCGTGCCGCCGCTGCCGTCGTTCAGCTCTGCGCCAAATACAAAACTTCCGTGGTATGAATTAAAGCCTTGCCGGTTTGGCAAGGCGGCTGTTCCCGCACGATTTACGCCGAGATAATTATTTACCGCAAATACAAACCCAAATCCCGAGCGGTAAAGCCCGCCGCCGCCAAATCCCATGGGATCGTTATTACCTGAGATCAGATTGCACATCCCGGTGCAGTCGCCGCCCGGCGATGTTCCGCCCGGCGATCCGACAATTATAAAAGAAAGATCACTCGGAGTTACCCAGACAGTATCGGTTATCAGACAAAACCCGGTGCAGTTATTGTTTCGCTGGTCGTTTCGTATTGCCGTACTTCCGGTGATGTCTGTTCCGATGTTATTTCCGATGATGTAGCACCCTCCGCTTATTCCGAAGGTGCTTTGACTGGCATATCCGCAATAAAGAGCGTCCCACCCGTTGTCAGAAATGATATTTCGTCCGTTTTGAGCTATTGAACCTATTACAGTATTTACATCCGCCGGCGAACTTATCCCGACCCCGCAGTTTCCTAGGGGCCCGACGCCGTTAGCCGTCGTGCCGATCAGATTACCCCTGAGACTGTTTGCATCGGTAGCAAGCGACCCGTCATCCAGATTGATCAGCCCAAACATATAAATGCCGCCGCCCTGGCATTGGCCAAACTGACTCATCGGTCCGCCGTTTCCGGACACGACATTTCCTTCGCCAAACGCGTCACCGCCAAATCGATTATTAATCCCGGTAAAGAAAACGCCGTATGAATTGCCAACCTTGATATTTCCAAGCGCATTAGTTCCGATATAGTTTCCATAAACGAAGTTATCGTTCCCTCCGGTTATCGCGAGGCCTACTCCGACCCTGTTCGCCGTCGGATTGCCGTTACCCGAAAGAATGTTTCTGGCTGCTGCCGTTGTGCCGCCGATCGTGTTGTAGTCGGCGTCATAGACATGCACGCCGTTCGCATCGTTGCCTTTTTTTATCTCACCCGTCGGATCGGTTCCCAAAAAATTGCCTTCGACGATAACATTATTGACGTTTGGCGAGCTGGACGTGCTAAGTATCGTAATGCCGCTGCCACCTATTTGCGGACCGCTATCCTGAAAACTTGTGAAGTGATTTATCGCCAAACCTCGCACAACAGAATTTGATGCCCGTATTTTTAAACCCTCACGAGCGTCAGCCATCAGATCTCCCTCTATTTCGATAAGCGGCGTGCCAACAAAACCCGGCTGCGTTGTGCCGTCGATCGTTATCTGATGGTTTATGTCCTGAAACTGCGATGTCGGATGTATCGTATGGACTCCGCTGCCTGGTACATCAAACGTGATCAGACTTGTCCCGCCTATATTTGAATTTGCCAGAAAAATTGCTCTGCGAAGAGTGCAAACCGTATTCGGCGTCACGCAATCGCCTCCGCTGTTATCGTCAGTTGAATTGACGGTAAACGTCGCCGCAGGCAGCGACATCATCACGTACGGCGTGCCCGCACCGATCATAACCAGATCGCTCAGAGCGTCAGCGTTGAGCCGCATCGGCACAACGCTAACCGTGCCATGCTCGACGCAGAACGAAACAACGCTCGCTTGTCTGTTAGGTTGTCCGACACTGCTCCAGCGCCCCACGACGTTTATGCGGCCCGTTATTCTGTCGAGCACTGCAATGTCATCCAGCCCTGAATCCGAGAATCTGCCTTTTATCATCTGGTGCGGCCGGCCGTTCGAAATAGCATTCGCGATTGCAGCGTCGGCAGCGATGATTTCAACTCTAAATTTGGAAAACAGCACAGGCTTCGGTGCCAAGGTTGCCTCAAACGCGGCCTTTCTTCGAGCCGTCGTTTCAATCGTTTTCTGCACCCTCGCGCTTATAATTGCGCTCCTTTCGCTCTCGGTTCGCTTTGCCAAGTCTTGCTGCAAAGCGGCAAATTTGTCGTTAAAGGCTTTTTCACGATCTACTTTTATCGCGGTCGCATCGGCCATGATCTGACCCCGCTCGTCGGCCTCGGCTGCGGTCTTTGGAGTATCATTCTTGATCACTCCATAGCTTCCGCCGTTGACATCGGCGGGTCGCATCGTTGGAACAGCCGTGCTCTGAATTTCGTCTCTCGTCAATTCATTAGTATTTGTCACGACCTCGTTACGCTGTGGTTCCAGCACAGTGATCCGGCCATCGGTTGAGAGCAAAGCGATACTTTCACCACGCTCATTGCCAAACCGTCCTGTTGCAACATCAGCTATCGCAAAAGGCATCTGGCGTGTCTGGACAAATGCCGCCGGACGCTGGATGTCGAGATCGGCTTTCAGATCGAGCGGGTAAGCCTGGCCGCGTCCGTGGATCAATGTAAGTTGGTTGCCACCCGCCGCCGCCACGTCGCCGTAAGGGTCTTTGTCGAGATTGCCGATCGCAATTGATTGCGCGGCAACGGGCCGAGCGAATGTTTCAGGTTTTCGCGCAAGCGCTCCTTCGGGATGCTCAAAGATCGCAATAAAGGAGCCTTTCTTACTTTGATACGCAACCGCAACATCCGCCTGCTGGTCTTTCCGGCCGATCTCGCCGACTGCCAACGCCGTGATCGAACCATCGATCCGTACCGCTTGTAGATTTGTAAAACTTCCTCCGCCGTTTCCACGCAAGACGGTTAGCTGGCTGCTGCCTTTTGCTGCGATCAGCAGATCGGAATAACCGTCACCGTTAAAATCGCCCGATTCGAGAAAATCGGGTGAAATGCCCAATTCGGCGACTTGCGACGCGGCTATAAGCGGCACCGCCTCGCCAAAAGCCGCTCGGCCCTGTTTCGCCTCGGGTGAATTGGGAAAGATCGAATCGGAATTGCCTTTGTAGAACAGCACTTTGCCGTCAACTCCCGTCGTGACGAGATCGGGAACGCCGTCGGAATCGAAATCGGCTGTGGTTGCGAGTGTTGCCGTGGATGCCGCAGCGCTGTTTCCGTCTTCGCGCACGGCAGCCGCCGGATCGTCGTAATTAACATGCGGAAAGCCCGGTTTGTTTTTATCGGCGCTCTTAGGCACTAAAGGCGCAATATCTGATGCTGACACCTGTGCCGGCCCGGTTATCAGGCCGAACAATCCGGGTGCCGCATATGGAAAAACGACCTGTATCAGACCCAACAAAGCAACGACGACTAACAAAATTATGATTTTTTTCATGATTTTCCCTCGCAAAACCGATCTCTTTGCTTAATAGGGCGAGAATAAATCGCCAAAGCGCTCACCATCGTTAAATTTTTTTAGTTTTTTCTTTGTTTGCTCGTATAATTAATAGTGATTCCGTATTTGAAAGATGAAAGCGGCTGATGAGGTAACAAGGCTTTTGAACGAGATGAGCGCGGGTGACGAAACGTCTCCGGACAAGCTGCTAGAGATCGTTTACGACGACCTTAGACGTCTTGCGGGCGCGTATATGCAAAATGAGCGGAGCGATCACACGCTGCAGGCGACCGCTCTCGTCCACGAAGCTTATATGCGTCTCGTTGATTGGAAGAACGTTTCCTGGCAAAATCGCGCACATTTTTTCTCAGTCGCAGCCGAAGTTATGCGCAAGGTCTTGATCGATCACGCCCGTGCCCGGCATGCAAAAAAACGAAACGGCCACAAACTCGTCCTCGATGAAGCGATCAGCCTGCCGGACCGCCGTCCAATAGATTTAATCGCTCTTGACGAGGCGCTTCAGAGCCTTGACGAACTCGATCCGCGCCAGGCAAAGATCGTTGAGCTTAGATTCTTTGGTGGGCTTTCGATAGAGGAGACCGCTTATATTTTGAAGATCAGCGAGTCCACAGTCCGACGCGAATGGACATTTGCAAAAGCCTGGTTTCAACGCGAACTCGGGGGCCTTCCTAATTGAGTGACCGCAAATGGCAAAACCGGATTGGCAACAAATAAAAGACCTGTTTGCGGAAGCGATCGAGCATCATCCCGATTCGCGCGTGAATTTTCTCAAAAAAAAATGTAACGGCGACGACGTGCTGTTTAATGAGGTTAATTCTCTGCTTGCCGCATCGAGCGAGCCTGAGAATTTGATCGAAAACAACGCCATCGACCTCGCCTCAAAAATTAGTGCGTATGAGGACGACCTCGCTGAACAGCATTTCGGACACTACAAGATTTTGCGCGAGATAGGCAGCGGCGGTATGGGCACGGTGTTTTTGGCAAGGCGCGACGACGGCGAGTTTTCGATGCACGTCGCGCTAAAGATCGTTCGTCAATCCGTAGCCGACCGCGAGATCATCGCGCGATTCAAACGCGAACGCCAAATTCTCGCAAATCTCAATCATCCGAATATCGCTGTTTTGCACGACGGCGGCGTCAGCGAAAAGGGCGAACCTTTCCTGGCGATGGAATACGTCGCTGGCGAAACGCTCACCGATTATTCGGAAAAGCACAATCTTTCGATTCGTGAAAAGCTCCGGCTTTTTTTAAAGATCTGCTCCGCTGTTTCCTACGCGCACAGAAACCTGATAGTTCACCGCGACATCAAGCCGTCAAACATTCTTGTCACACGCGAAGGCGAGCCGAAGTTGTTGGATTTCGGTCTGGCAAAAGCCTTTGAATCTGACACGTCTAAGACACAAACCGCCTTGCGCGCGTTTACGCCTGCCTACGCGTCACCCGAACAGATACAGGGACAAAACATCACAACCGCCAGCGATATCTATTCGCTCGGTGTTGTCTTTTACGAATTGCTGACGGGAACAAAACCGTTGAATTTTGACAAGAAAAGTTTTGAAGAAATTCTCCAAACGGCAACGCACTCGACTCCGCCGCTGCCGTCCGCGAATCCCCAAGCGTCGACTAACGATCCGCAGTTAAAGGGCGATCTCGATAACATTGCCCTTACAGCATTGCGAAAAGAGCCCGAACGTCGTTTTAAAACCGTCGAGGATTTTGCCGATGACGTCAGGCGTTATTTGGACGGGCTTCCGATCTCGGCAAGGCCGAATACGAAGCGTTATCTCACGGGAAAATTTATTCAAAGAAACAAGATAGCCGTGGCCGCTACCGCATTGATCTTTATCTCGCTTGTAACGGCCCTTGCATTCTCGTTGTGGCAAGCTGACAAAGCACGAAAGGAACGCGACCGAGCGGAAAAGCGTTTTCAGGATGTGAGGCAGCTTTCCAACTCGCTGCTTTTTGACATCTCGCCAAAGATCGAGCGGTTACCCGGTTCGATCGAGGCACGCGAATTATTAGTTCAAAAGGCCCTTGAATATTTGGACAGTTTAGGTGCCGAATCACAAAACGATGTTGCGTTAAAGGCCGAACTTGCGTCGGCCTACGAAAAGGTCGGCGATCTACAGGGAAATATCGATAAACCAAACCTAAGTGATTTTGCCGGGGCCATTTCGAGCTTTGAAAAGGCAAGGGTAATTCGCGAGGCCTTGCCGGCGGAGGCAAATAATCAATTGCGGCTCGCACAAAATCTCAGATCAACGAGTTCTATACGCAACCGGCAAAACGACGTAAAAGGAGCTTTAGAGGACGCTGAGCAGGCCATGATCATTTTCACAGATCTGGTTTCAAGATCACCAGAGTCTTTTGATATTCGCATAGCCGCGATCGAGGCTCAAATAGAACACGGCCAAGTCTATGCATACAATAATCAATTCTCCCAGGCGATTCCGCTGTTTAGAACAGCGGCTGACGAACTCGGAGAACTCGATCAAAAGCAGCAAAAAACCCGGCAGTTGATGGCCAAAGTTTATGCATATTTGGGCAATGCGTTGTCATGGGACGGGCAACAAACCGAGGCGGAAGCGGAAATGACAACAGCTCTGTCCATTTCCGATAAACTAGGTTCGGAGTTTCCCAACGATTCGGAAGTCCAGACGGGAGTTTGGCAAACCTATACGCTGGCAAGCAGTATTTACGAAGGGTCACAAGACGGCCTCTCTTTGGATCTGGCAAAAAAAGCGTTGGCAACCGCCGAAAAAGCCGCTAATGCCGATACGGCCGATTCACAGGCGACTTACAATTTGGCACGGGCATTTTCGCGGATCGGAATAACGTATGCCAATGTTGACAACCTTCCCAATGCGGTCTCAAATCTGAAGCGGGCTGAAAAAATATTTAACGAACTGATCGAAAGGGAACCAAAAAATGTTCTCTATCAACGCGACCTTGGCAAGCTGTATGTTCGAATGGGCGATACTAGCGAAAAGCGGCGTGATCTGCCCGACGCACTGTTGAAATATCAAAATTCCGCCGTCATTTTTGAAAAGATCGCTAGCTCTGACGAGCTAAACACGCTCGCCCAACGCGACCTTGCACAATCGCTAAAAAGCGTGGGCAAGATACAGATAAACTTGGCTCAAGTGTCATCAGCCAAAATAACGCTTCTGCGCGCAAAAGATATTTTGGATCGGCTTAAAGAAAAGGACGCTCTCGGCGGATACGATAAGCAGTTGTTCGATGACGTGGAGAAGACATTAAATTCTATCTAACGCAGCCTGAATCACCACTTGAGCCGAACGCCTGCATAAACAAGCTTGAGGAGACGACCAGTTACAACTTTCTTCCAATTTCACCCGTACGTTGTACATTGAGGACACTGATCAGAATTATTACAACGTTGACAGGGAATTATACCGTGCCGCAAGCTCAGGTTTATTCCAACTATCGTATAGATTGACGAGGCGACGCTGCGCGAGCAACGTACGTGGATTCTTGTCGCCCTGGGAGTTTTTTAGGCTTTCAAAGCTTGCGAGAAGCAGTGGCTCGGCTTCGTCAAAACGTCTCTGCGTTGCGAGGCATTCGCCTAGGGCGCTTTTTGCAAGAGCGACCCAAAAGTGATCGGCGGACAATGACTCGGTCCGCAATTCAACGGCTTCGCGAAGGATTTTTTCACCTTCTTTCAACTGCCCGATTTTTGTAAGGCTCAAGCCTCTTACGATCAGAGCAGTTGGATAATTGTCATAGTGTTTGCCAAAACCTTCTTCGTAAATTCTTAAAGCGTCATTAGCTTTAATTATCGATTCCTCAAACCTGTTTTGAAAATATAGCGAAATTGCCTGATTACGGAAATTGTCGCCGAACCATAACGACGTCGGAGAAATATATTTGCGAAAAATTATTTCCGCTGTCTTTAAGTCCTCGTCGGCTTTAGCATATTCGCCTTTTTCAGTCAGGAAACCACCGAGAACATTTAACGAAAACCCATAGCTTGGCGAATCGGTTTCGTTGCGTTCATTGTATTCTTCGACAGCTTGGCGGGCAGTTTCAATGGCTTCGTCAAATCTGCCTTGATCCGCCAAAACGGAAGCCAAGGTGCTGCGTGTCGTGGCGTGAAGGTTTCGACCTTCGCTGGACATTTGCGGCATCAATTCCAAAGTCTCACGAAAAAGCATTTCGGCTTCGCTTGAATCGCCCTGCGTGCGGCGTAAGTAAGCAAAATTATTAAGCGCATCGCCCCAAAATTCAGGTGTGACATTGCCTTTTTGATATTCGTTTTTGAGCAAAGGCAGATAGTGACGAAAGAGAGTTTCCGCCTCATCAAACTCGCCCTTATCAAAAAGCATTCCTGCCCACATACTCATACCACTAATCATTTTAGGATGGTCTTCATTATAGGCTCCTCGCAGAAAAGCCAAATATTGTGCGAGAAGTTGGCGAGCCTGGTTATACTTTCCTTGGGAGTAATAGATCAAGGCAATCGTGCGTTCGAGTTCGGCTTTGACCTCAGGTTGGCTGTCGAGATCACCACTTTCAAGTCTGCGGGCCGCTTCGTCTAATGCTTCGTTGACGGTAGTTTCGTTTCCGCTTTTTCGCAGATTATTCAAGAAAGGGTTTGAATATTTGAGTGTTTGTTCGAGAAACGCGTTGACAGCTTCGGCTTTTTCCTTTTCGCGTTCAGCGGCCCGGGCCTGCCAAATCGTCGTGATGATTCCAGCGATCAAACTAAGTAAGATCAAACTTACGGCCAGCACGCCCACTTTGTGACGGTTGATAAATTTCGAAGCCCGATATTTAACCGTTGACGCGCGTGCCGCAACCGGCAAACCTTTTAAGTATCGATCAATGTCATCGGCAAAAGCTTCGACCGATTGATAACGCCGTTCCGGCTCTTTTCGCAAAGCCACGAGGACAATGTTATCCAGATCGCCTTTCAATTGCGGATTGCTGATCGCGGATTGCGTATTTGAGGAGGGCGGTTGCGGATCAATCACGGTTACGGTTTTAATAATTTCATCCAGACTTTTGCCTTCAAAATGAAACGGGCGCACGCCCGTTAGCAATTCATACAAAACAACGCCGAGGCTGTAAATGTCGGATGCGGTCGTGATCGGCTCGTTTTTTAATTGTTCCGGTGAAGCATAAGCGGGAGTGAGCGCTCGAAAAGCCGTTTGCGTTTGTGTTGTATCACCTAACAGGTCTTCGTCGAGCAGTTTTGCCAAGCCGAAATCGAGCAGCTTCGGTTCACTTTCGGCAGTGACAAGAATATTTCCCGGTTTAATATCGCGATGAACGACCAAATTACGGTGAGCATATCCAACTGCCGAACATGCCTTAATGAAGAGATGTAATTTTTCGTCTAATGATATAGCTGCATGTTTGGCAAAATCAGTGATCGATTCACCTTCAACGTATTCCATTACAAAGAATGGCTCGCCATTTTCTGATACGCCGCCGTCGAGAAGCCTGGCGATATTTGGATGATTCAGCGAGGCGAGGATCTGACGTTCGCGCCGAAACCGCTCGATCATTTGGCTTTCGGCGACCGTTTGCCGGACGATTTTTAAAGCCGCTTCCTGTTCAAACTCTCCGTCGGTTCGTTTTGCCAAATACACGGCACCCATGCCGCCGAGTCCGATTTCACGAATTATCAGGTAGTTTCCAAATTTTCGTCCTACCGCCGAATTGCCTTTGGAGAAAATATTACCGGTTGAAAATATTGGGTTTTCAATAAAATCGCCGGATTCGGCGTGAGATGCAAGCCACGATTCAACCTCAGAGCGCAGGGCTTCGTCGCCGTTGCACATTTTTGAGACAAAGATGCTACGCCGGCTGGTTTCGATCTCAAGGGCTGACGAAAAGATTTCCTTGACCTGTTCCCAGTTGGCCTTATTCACTCGTTAACCGCCTGTAAAGCCACGTCTTTGCAACAGCCCATTCTCGCTTAATGGTCGCAGGCGAGATCTTAAGAACATGAGCTGTTTCCTCGATGCTCAACCCGCCAAAAAAGCGAAGCTCTACGATCCTTGCCTGCTGAGGTTCAAAATTGGCAAGCGTTTCCAGCGCTTCGTTCAATTCGATAACATCCACATCACGCCGGCCGCTAAAACTCACATTTTCAGTCAGCTCGATCCGCTGCCCAAAGTCGCGTTTTTGGGCCTTTCGTTTAACAGCATGATTGACGAGTATATTCCGCATCACCTGAGCCGCGACGGAGAAGAAGTGGGCACGATTCTGCCATGACACGTTTTCCCAATCCACAAGCCTTAAATACGCGTCGTGCACCAATGCCGTCGCCTGTAGTGTGTGATCGGGCCGCTCATTTTGCATATAGCTTTGAGCGAGTTTGCGCAATTCGTCGTACACAAGCGGCAGCAGTTTTTCGGGAGCGTTGTCTGCACCTTCGTTTATCTCCTGTAATAACGCAGTTACTTCCTCTGGGTCGTGCATAAGAGATTTTTGACTATATAGATATTATAGGCGTAAAACTCCAATATCAAAAGAATTTTCATACCTAAGATAAATCCCTTTATTCCGACCTCAAAGACCTTACAGAATCCATACACATCATTCCGGGTCAAGGTTTTTTTCAGATTTTTGAGCCGGTTTGCAAAGAAATCTTGCCTTAATGGTCAAGGGACATTATTTGGAGGAAATTACCATGATCAACAGGACTTTCAATCGTCTGCATATAGCATATATTTCAATCATTTTGACCGTCATTGCCGGAATAACAGTTTTTGCAATGTTTCACTCGTCCGCAAGTGTAGAGATTCAGGCAGGAGGAGCACCAGGACGGCTGATAATGACTAGTTTTGGCGGGCAGTCGATCTACGCGATCGACGCGGATCCTAATATTGGAATGCAAAGCTTTGATATGGTCACGAATTATCCTGGAAATCCGGTAATTTATCCATCGGTCGCCGACAACGGCACGATCGCCTTTAGTTTTAGAGGGCCGGGCGATGACAATTATCGCGTCTGGGCGATGGACGCCGACGGTTCAAATCGCCGACAGCTTACTTTTACGTTGGGCGTGCCGATGACTGACCAAAGCCCAGTCATTTCGCCCGATGGCAGCAAAGTCGCCTTTATTTCCAAACGCTTTGCCGTGCCGACGTTCCCTGACGGTTCGCAGAAAGGGCCTGAGGTCTTCATAGTCAATACTGACGGCTCTAATCTGCAGCAGGTCACACCCAGCGAGCAGGAGCCGCAGCTCGGCTCGAACCCGAATACATATATCACAGACTTTGGCTGGGACTCGAGTGGGAGCCTGATCGTCGCCGGAGCGCGTGTGGTGCCCGGACAGCCGGCCCTGAAATACGGTCTCTTCAGATACAACTCCGACGGCTCAGGACAGACAACTCTCAATTTACTGCATCCCGCTTACGGAACCTCTGAGTGCTTTGACGTTCGCGGAGGCAAGATCCTCTACGGTAACAACAACCGCTTGTTCGTTTTTGATATGGGAGGTGGGCAAATAGGACAGGTCGATGGGACGACGTTCAATGAGCAGATATTGGGGTACGGATCGGCGCGACTTTCCCCAGACGGTTCGAGAATTGGATATATGAGCCGTGACAATAATGGAAGCCTTGTAACAATGAATCAAGACGGATCGGGACGCGTTACGGTGCGAAGCAATCTCGGCATCGCAGCTAATCCTTTTTGGTGGATGCAGGGCGGTCCGATCCCGGCCCCGGCCCGGCTCGACCTAACTCCGGATGTATTGCAGATCCCGAATAACGGCACTTCTGCCACGATCAGCCCCGCGTTGTATGACGCAAATGGCAATCTCATGTTCCGTTCTGCACGGTTCGCTGTTACATGCGACGCCACGCACCCATGCAACGTACCTTTTAATCCATTTGATGGATTCCAATTAACTCCGTTCAACAAGATCAACCTCACGAATCCGAGCACTACCGATGTCGGTTACGTGACGGTTTGCGGCACAAACGGAGTATCGTCCTGTTCGATCGTCGGTCTAAACCGCGATATCAACTTTGCCGAGATAAACGCAAGCGTCCCGACTGCTAATACAAACGGGACGAATGGCCCCGGCATATTTACTGTTCGAAGAGAATCAGCCCCTGCAAATAGCTCCTTGGCTGTCGATTTCACTCTCGGGGGCACGGCAATTAGGGACGTTGACTACGCTGTCAATATTGTAGGGAACAGCATTGTTTTTCTGGCCGGTCAGTCAACTTATGATATACGGATAACCCCTTTACACGCGTCCGGCAACAAAACCGTCACCATGAGCATTACAGCTCCCGCAAATGGAAATTACCTCACCGTGCCGGAAAGCGATACAGCTCAAGTTGATATCGTGGATAATGGCACAGCACCGGCAAACTTATCACTTTCTTCGATATCGCCGAATCACGGCGGAGACGGAGGGGCCGTCGTAGCTTCTGTTCGCGGCCTGAATATCCGGCCAGGGGCATCGGTTAAACTAACGCGTGCCGGCGAAAATGATATTTTGGGTCTAACCCCAGCCATTGATAGTAACATGGCATCCATTAACGCCCGGTTTAATCTGATCGGCAAAGCACACGGCGCGTGGAATGTAGTTGTTACCAATGTGGATAATTCTACCGCACAGATCGACGCAGGATTTACGATCGAGCCTAATCAGGAGGCCGAGGTTTGGGTGGATATTCTCGGTAGGGAAACAGTCCGCGCCTCGCACATCGCTACCGACTATACTGTCGTGTTTGGCAATCGAGGAAATGTAGATGCATTGGCCGTGCCACTCTTCATATCTGGTATCCCGCTTAACGCCGAAGTTGAACTGTTGTTTGACGTCGCTCCAATAACCGATTTGCCGAGCCTAAACCCCCGGCCCGATGTAAGCCAGATCCCGAATGTCATAGTGACGGCCAATTCAGGGAAGACGATCCCGCTCTTTATACCTTTAGTTCGAGCCGGACAAACAGGATCATTACGTTTCACAATACGCTTTTCATCAATACTCACAACCGAAGACTTTGATATAACGGCAGTTTCAATGCCTCCAATGTTCAAGTTCGCTACGCAGTCAAACAGAGGTTTTGTCGGAGGAAAACCTTCTTTGGTGGATGACATAGTTATTGTCCCCAATTTAGGTAAAGACTGTTTTACAAATGTGGCTTATGCGGCACTCAATTGTGCGATCGGGTTCATACCAGGGGCCGACTGTGCAGGAGCGTGGGCCGGTGCGCTACTTCAGGCATTTCAAACGGATTTTGGCCAAGACCTAGGCAACACCAGTATTAGCCGATTCTTTAATATGGGACAGATAACCATATCGGTTGTCTCGCTCGTGGCAGAATGCGGCGGCGATCTGCTGCCGGGAATCTCCACATATCTCGATGTTTTAGACTGTCTGGCAGGAGCAACCAGCGTGGCAGATTCTTGCGTAAGTTTTAAGAAGAGGAAGCGGGTTCATAGAGTGCAGTCTTTTGACCCTAACGATAAATCAGGTGCGATCGGGGCGGGAGTGGAACGTTTCACATCAGGTGACGAAACGCTTCGTTACATAATCAACTTCGAGAACGTGCCGACGGCGTCTGCACCGGCTCAGACGGTTGTCGTCACCGATCAGCTCGATATCGCAAAACTGGACCTGGCAACCTTTGAGTTATCGCAGATCACTTTCGGTGATGCCGTCCTAAATGTGTTGCCTGATACGGCGAATTTCGCCACCGAGGTTGATCTACGACCAGCCAATGATCTCATTGTTCGTGTCAGTGCCCAATTAGATCAAAATACAGGGTTGGTCACTTGGCAATTTGATTCTATTGACCCCTTCACCAGACAGCCGACGACAGATCCACTTGCCGGATTCCTGCCGCCAAATGTCATTGGAAACGAAGGGACTGGATCAGTCAGTTTTTCCATTCGTCCCAAGATCAATGCCATTTCGGGAACGCCTATCTTAAATTCGGCGCAGATAGTCTTTGATCTTAATGCTCCATTGAATACAAATGAATGGCTCAATACCCTGGATCGAACAAATCCCGTGAGCAGCGTTCAACCTCTTGCTCCTGAACAAACAGCCTCAACCTTCGATGTTAGCTGGTCAGGTACGGACACTGGCTCGGGCATCAGGGACTACACCCTTTACGTTTCGAAAAACGGCGGAGCGTTTCAGGCGGCTGAGGTTTACTCAACCACTACGACCGAAATGTTCGTAGGTGAACCGGATACAAACTACGCGTTTTATACCATCGCCCGCGACGCGACCGGAAATGTTGAACCGCCAAAGACAGTCGGCGAAGCATTTACCCATACAGCCGCGGCTCCAACGGCGATCAGCGGAACAGTAACATACGGCAATGCCCTTTCGGGGCCGGCTCCGCCGCGCTATGTTTCAAATGTACTGATCAGCGGTGCGGGATCGCCTTCGGTCAGCATATTTACCGGTGCTCCCGGTGCCGGTGCCGGAACTTACTCTCTCAGCGGATTCGGTTCGGGTTCTTACACCGTTACGCCGACTAAGACGGGCGGAGCAAACAACATAACCTCGTTCGACGCCGGGAAGATCGCACAACATGTAGCCGGGATCAGTTCTTTGACGGGCAACCAGTTGATCGTAGCCGATGTCAGCAACAACGGCACTATTTCGTCATTCGATGCCGGTCAGATCGCGAATTATGTGGTTGCGGGTTCACCGGTCGGAACGGCGGGCACCTGGAAATTCAGTCCCGTTAACAGAACTTATGCATCCGTCACGTCCAGCACCGCCGGTGAAGACTACTCCGCACTGTTGATGGGCGAGGTGTCCGGCAACTGGACAAATACTGGTGCGAGACCGGTTGACAGTCGGCAGTCTGCAGTCGGAG
>CAZUEI010000004.1:0-19872 GCA_964618985.1 uncultured Chloracidobacterium sp. | reverse complement strand
CTACATTCGCCCGCCGTCGGCCGATCCGATCGAACTGGAATTTGACCATAATCGTTACAGCCAGCTTTCGCAGATGATCCTTGACGACACAAAGAGCGCGGCCTTAAAGAATAATTACGGCGGCAAATCGGGTTTTTTCAAAGCTGCGGTCGATATCTACATGCATGACATTATTGCCAAGACCAAGGAAGAGAATAAAGCTCAGCTCAAATGTTATGCAGGTAGTGCCGGTGCGGTGATATATGATAACGGAGCTCTTTCCTCTTGCGAGAACAAAGCTGACGTGTTGAATTTGCGCGACTACGACTGGAACTTCCAATCCGCCTGGCAGACCGATCTGATGAAAGAGCGCCGCAAGGAAGCCGGTGCAGGCTGTTTCTGCACCCACGAATCAAATTGCTTTTACCCGTCGCTGCCATTCAATCCCGGGCATCTGGTCAAGATCAAAAAGCTTGAGGGCCAGATGAAAAAGGCTGCAAAAGAAATGAGTGTGAATCAACCGCAGCCTGAGAACATGGCGGTTAATGCTTAACATTTCCTATCAATGTCGAACACCCCTAAAATTCTAATAATCTCATCCGACACCGGCGGAGGACATCGCTCTGCGGCGCAGTCTATCGCTGAAGGTTTGCAGAATTTTTGGAAAGGCGAATCGTCCGTTGTTCGCACCATCAAGGCAGTTGAAGAGTCGCATCACATCACCGAAAAACTCGTCAATCTTTATAATTGGGTGCTTCGAAATAAGCAGCACTGGATGAAGTATCTTTATTGGACGATCAACAAGATCCGACCCGAAACGCGGGATTTTTTTCATAAGCGCTGTATCGGATATGTCCGGGGACAGTTCGATAAATGGTGTCCGCACGTCGTTGTAAGTGTTCATCCTTTAACTCAGCATATCGTAGCTAAGATATTAAAAGAATTGAGTTTAACGGAACAGGTTCCGCTGGTCACTGTTGTTACCGATCCATGTTACGGGTTTTGGAAAGGCTGGGCATGCGATGACGTTTCGCTTTATCTAGTGGCAAATGATGAGGCTCGAAGGCAGCTTCTTGATTACGGGATTTCGCCGGAGCGTATCAAAATTTCGGGGATGCCGGTCGATCCGAAGTTTCACGAGATCGACGAAGCGGACGCTCAGATCGCACGCAAAGCATACGGCCTGGATCCCGACAAGTTTACGGTCTTCTTAAACGCCGGTTGGATCGGCGGCGGGAACATTCCGCAGATCTTTAGGGAACTTGCTCGCGGCGAACTGGATGTCCAGGCCATCTTTCTTGCCGGTAAAAATGAGCAGTTGCGGCTCGAAGCTGAACAGATAGCGAAACATGCAAAGTTTCCTGTAAAGGTCATTGGATATTCCGATGAGATCGAAAAACTGATGCAGTCGGCGAATGTTATGATCTCAAAACTCGGCGGCCTGACGACGTTCGAAGCTTTAGCCTGCGGATTGCCTATAATCGCCGATGCCACGACACAACCGATGCCTCAGGAAGCAGGCACAGTTCAACTAATAAGTGATCGCGGTGCAGGAATCATGCTCAAAAGAAGCATTGATATAGTGCCGACAATTCGTGATCTGATTGGCAATTCCAGCCAATACATGGATATGAAAGCTGCGACTATCGGCCTGACAATGCCAAATTCGACGGAATATATTGTCCGCGAGATCAACGCCCTTTTGCCGCAAACAAAACCGGCTGTTCAGGTTGCCGCTTAATATCTTTTCCCTCACATTCGATTATTTCAACTTGTCACAATTCCGCGATTTCATTAACCTTTTCTTTTGGAAAACTAGTCAATCGACTGCGGAGAGATCAGCTTGAGCCTATTACTTGAAGGAAAACGTGCGTTCATATCGGGCGGAACGCGAGGTATTGGTGCCGCCCTTTGCGAAGTCTTTGCCCGCGAAGGTGCGGACGTCGCTTTTAATTATCACTCAAGCGACGATCTGGCGAAGGAAGTAAAAAACAAGATCGAAGCTTACGGTCGCCGTGCACTTGGCTTTAAGGTTTCAGTTACCGACCGATACGGCCTAAAGCACATAGCACGCGAGATCAAGGACGCTTGGGGATCGATAAATATTTTGGTAAACAATGCGGCGGTCAACAAAGGCGATAATTTTGCGACGACCACGGACAAAAGCTGGGATTGGGTTGTTGATACAAATGTCGGGAGTTTGTTTGCGGTCACAAAACCGTTTTACAAACAGATGATCCGCGAACGCGTCGGCTCGATCTTGAATATCACTTCGGTCGGGGCGATTCGTAGCTTGCCAACATCGGTTCATTACGCCACATCAAAGGCCGCGATGATCGGCTTTACAAAATGCCTGTCGCGTGAAGCAGCAAACTTCGGGATAACCGTAAACGCCATTGCCGCCGGTATATTCGACACCGACCTCGGCAACACTCTGCCCGAACGCCTACTCGAAATACACAAATTCTGGGTGTCAAAAGGCCGCTCAGGCCGCCCCGAAGAGCTTGCCGAATTCGCCGCCTTTATGGTCAGCGACCGCAACAGCTTTATGAACGGCGAGGTCGTGATAGTAGACGGTGGAGCGGTTACTTAGATTTAGCCGACGAATTCATTAGCAGCATCTCAGCGACCTTTACGTAGAGATCGTTGAATTTCAATGACTCGGGACGTGCCTGGTTGTAATGACGAACGATCGTTAGGTCCGAGTCAGGACAGAAATATGCTGCGGTGCCCCAAAAACCCGTGTGCCCCCAACACATTTCGCCACCGATAACGCGCCGCTGAATGCCCACAGCGTAGGGGCCGCCAGGAGCCTTCCCATTCGTAATTGGAACCGAGAGCATTATCTGCAGCGTCGAGGTACGGCGAAATACCTTATTCGTTAAAAGCGCCCGGTAAAATCGCGCAAGGTCCTGTGCCGATGAAACCAATCCTCCGCCTCCGTAGAGATCGAGCGAAGGATCAAAATCTACGGTATCAATATCTCTGAAGTACGGATGTGAGAGAATCGCCGCACCGTTCGGAACCGGTTCGAGGGCTTCGAGATATGTGCTGTTCAGTTTCAGTTTCCTAAATCCAAGCAAATCCCGGAAAGCGGTGCCGAGAGGCTTCCTGGTCACATTCTCCAGTATTTCGCCCAGAAGGATGTAGCCAGTATCCGAATAGTGATACCCGGCGCCCGGTGCAAAGTGCGGCTTTCCCCATTCCATTGCAGCCTTAACCTGCTCCATTCGCGTCCATCGTCGTTTGGGCGCAGATAAGACGGCGTCGAGAAATTTCTGATCATGGGCATAGTCGTGGATGCCGCTCGTATGCGTTAGTAATTGGAAAATTGTGATCTTGCTTGTGTCATATCCACCACTCGTTAGCACGTCGCGATACTCCTTGGGAAGATAGATCTCTACCGGCTTATCTAGACTTAGTTTACGTTCCTCCGACAATCGAAGTGTGGATGCGGCGACAAATGTCTTGGTGACACTCGCTATACGAAATACATTTTCGGGTTTTAGTGGTTTCCGCGACTTGAGGTCTAAAACACCAACTGCCTCATCGAGATTGAGGCCACGTCGAGGCGAATCGATGTGTAGTATTTCTCCGGGAAGGGAAGTATCGCCGGCGATCTCATCTGACAGATACTGTCGCAGCCTGATCCTGATCTCTTCATTGCTGAGAGATTGTTGTTTTGTCTGGCCCAAGGCTCCTGCGGCAAACAGCGCGGCAGCCACGAGAACGAAAGCGAAAAGATACGAGAGCTTCGATCTCATTTTTCCAACCTTTCCTTTGCACGGTCGATGAAGATCTTTATCATCTCGGCGATGCGTTTGGTCATTTCGCTGCTGATGAGCGATTCGCCCGCGAGCCACGCGAGGGAATGGAGGTCGCCGGCTTTTTTGCGGCGGAGTTCGACCATTTGGGAAAAATGGACAAGCGTTACGTCTTTGGCTTTTTCGAGAAAATCGGCGGAATAGCGTAAGAAATTTTCGGCTTCAGTGCGTAGCGGCGACCATTCGATGCGTTCGGCTGTATTTTCAGCAATCTCGACGGCAAAGTTCTGAAGCATCTGCCCCACGAAAGGGATCTCGGCCTGAATTCGCCAATGAGCGACGCCATTTGCATCTGTGTGAATTTGCTGGATGCCTGGCATGAGCTCGGCAAAGTTCCTGACATCCGCGAAAAATTCGCGCACTTTGTCTATACTCGTTTTGAGCTCAATATCGTCTGTGTAACCTGCTTTTACTGTGAACATGGTTTTAGTCTAGAAAGTCCAGGAAGTTTGGAAAAGTCTCAAAAGAAAAACCTCAGCTTCGCAGATGAGAGTTTAGTGCAAAGACCATTTTACCGATTTCATCTAATCCTTCATAGATATCTTTGAACTCATCTTGAGCTATGTAGCCCAAATCAAGTGCCAAATAGACGTGTGACTTTGTTTCAGCGATCGAGCCCAAAGACATATTTAGGAAATTCGCAAAATCCTTGTCTGTGCGGCGTCCTTGTCCTTCGGCAATATTGGCCATTATGGATACAGCCGAACGCCTAATCTGAGAACGCAGATCGAAGTCCTTGCCAAAAGCACCCGAACCACTCGCTAAATAGATTTTTTTCGACAATATTCGTGCTTTCTGCCATGCCTGAATATCCTCAAATCGTTTGAAGGTTGCCATCCTTGCTTCCCAGACGTTCTAGACTTCCGGTACTTCCTTGACTAGGATGATAACAAATGTTTCACGCGCTCGAAAAAAACTGCCCAAAATGCCATTCACCGAAGATGAAGATCTGGCCCGAACTTACAACTGACGAAAAACTTCTTGTAAAAAGCCTGCCGCTCTCCTCCGAATTCACATTAAACGAAAGAAAAAAACATCGCTTCTGCACGCGGTGCTGGTTTGAGGGAACCGGGAATAATATTGAACGAGCATAAATGAAAATAAATTTCTTCTTGACGCATACCGGTTTGATGCCTAAACTCATCTATTGACACTAGCATCTTTGAATGCCAATCCCCAATAATTCACAGGAGTTTTCATATGAAGTCTGTTGTTCGAAATGCCGCGTTGCGTCCGCAACTCATGCGGCTGGTTTTTTCGTTCGTATTTCTCTCTTTTTTGTTTCTCGCGACGGATATTCCCAAAGTGTTTGCTGATACGCCGGTCTGGTCCTTCAAAGGTGCGAAATGGTATTCACTGATGGAGACCGGTAACGTGACCGTCGGAGTCCAAAATGGTGTAACGATGCTCGACGGCTCGACCGGCAAAGTCGTTTGGCAGCGTAACGATCTTGGCGACATTAAGGAAGAAGAATACACCGAACTACCTGGCACGCCTCTGTTGCTGATCTCGGACAATTCCGGTTGGGCGCAGCGCAAGACAAAGATCACGGCGCTCGATACGCTGACCGGCGAAACTATTTGGCAAACTGACAAGATGCTCGGCTTCACAGCACAGGTCACTCCGGTTTACAAGAAGGACATGATCGTATTTATCACGATCCAGGACAATCGCCGCAACAAGGACAAGCCAGATGTTTTCGCCCTCAAGATGTCCACCGGCGAGCTTTTGTGGCAGAGCGAATACAGCGAAAAGGTCGATCTTTACGGCATCGAAAAGAAAAAGCGCGGAGCGACGGCTTCGATGTTCTTCGGCAGCGGTGGCGGAGCGAGCGACCGCTTTGATCTGAGCGGCGAAAACCCGCCGATAGTCGATGGCGATTCGATGTACATGACCTACGCCGGGCTTCACCGTTACAACCTTTCGGACGGCAAGCTCGTTTGGAAAACGCTCTATGACGTTACCGATGGCTCGCTCAAAAACACCAACGGCCAGGCGATCTTTGACGGTGACGTGATCTACACTTCTGCTCAGGGAATTATCCGCGCGATCGATAAGAACACGGGCGCGGTCAAGTGGGTTACCAAAGATTTTGGCAAAGGCGGCATCGCTGAAATGCAGCTTTACAACGGCGTTATCTACGGCCGGATGGGCGGGCAGTTCTTCAGCGGCAAAAAGGGCGAGTGGCAAAAGAAGGGTCCGATCGGCGTCGTCGCGCTCGACAAAGCCAACGGCAACACAAATTGGATCTACACCGGCGCCAAGGAATCGATCACCAACATGATGATCCTGCCCGAGGATAATGCACTGCTCATCGCCGACGAAAAGAATCTGATCGGCCTCGACATGACGAGCCAGGGCAAGGTTAAGGAAGCTTACAAAGTGCCGCTCAAATTCAAGTTCAAGGTTGGTGCCGGCGCGACAGCGGGCAAAGTGGCTGCGGTCGCTTTCGGCGGCATTGGTGGATTTATGAAGAAAGGCCCCGACACGACCGACAATCCCGTTTCGCTTGTCAGGCAGGAAAACGGAACGGTAGTGATACGCGGGATGCAGCATTTGCTTGCCTTTAACCCCAAGACGCGCGAAATTCCGTGGTCAACAAAATACGATGCTCCGGGGATTTCAGGCTGGCAGTCGATCGTTTTGACGGCGATCACGATAACGTCGGCGGCGCTGTCGCAGGGACTCGAGGCGAGTTACTCGCAGCGCGGCGATTACAATTCGGCGTTCAATGAAAATTCGCGTTTTCTCAACCTGATGCAAAGCTACCAGCAGATCATGGCGAAGAAGTATTCCTCTGCGAAACAGACCGGCAGCGTCTATTACGTTCTCACGACCGTCAAAGGCAAGGACGACAAAGGCTCCGGCCTCGTCGGCGTCAATCTGATGACCGGCCAACCTGTCAACCAGATCGTCTTTCATGACAAAGAGCCTGACTACGACGTTGACGACGCCTCGGGACGGATGTTCAATATGAAAAAGGGCGAGCTTACCGCCTATCAGATCAGCGAGCAGGCGCAGGCCGCAGCGGTAGAAGAAAAAGACAAATAGTGATAGTGAAAAGTGAATAAAGAAAAGGCTGCATTAGCCCTTCTATCGCGGCCTGAATTCAACCAGTTTAATCATCGTCTGAATGCCGGTGCTTGTTCCCGTGTTTGCCTCTGCGCCGGCGATTGTTGCTGTTTCCGTTGCCGTTAGCGTTGTTGTTCGAATCGCCATCGTCATTGTTTGCAATGCGGTTTGAGTTGCGGTTTGAAGTATTGTTGGAATTGTTGTTCCGGTTCCGATTCTGATCTTGTTGAGTTGTGACGAAAGCACCCTCGACTCCGGCGGCGGAGTCGATGACGAGAACGCCAGTCAATAAAACCAATCCCAACGATGCTGCAAGTATGTTTTTCATTCGATCTTTCACACTCCTGATTACACTGTGTGAGAAACCATCGAAAAAAGACAACAGATTCACAGGTGCCGCATATCTTTGTCGTTTGATATAATGCGCACACGCTGTAACGAGGCGCCGCGATGCCGAGAGAAATGACTCGTCCACGCCGGCGGCTTGCGCGGGCGGTTCTGCCTGCTTTAACCGCATGAACATAGCAAAGCTGACATTCGAGGTTGATATTGCTTCGCGCAAGCAGAAGCTCGGCGATTATCTGTTTGATAACGTCCGGAGCTTAAGCAAGATGTATCTGCGCGAGCTGATAAAGAACGGCAAATGTGAGGTCAACGGCTCGTTTGTAAATTCCGGCTATCGGCTGCGTGAGAGCGATTTTATCGAGATCGAGGCCGACCTTTCGCGCGGCACGGCGATGCAGCCGGAAGATATTCCGCTCGACGTTGTTTTTGAAGACGCCGAGATCATTGTCGTTAACAAGCCCGCCGGAATGCTCGTTCACCCTTCGCACAGAGATAAGAACGGAACGCTCTTAAATGCGTTGGTATTTCATGTAAATCAAGAGGTTTTAACGCAAAGCTGCAAAGCCGCAAAGACCGCCAATAATTCCGCAATTCGCAATCCGCGATCCGCATTCATAAGGCCCGGTTTACCGCATCGGCTTGACAAGCAAACTTCCGGCTTGATCGTCGCCGCCAAAACCGCTCGAGCACATCGCATACTTACCGAGCACTTTATGCAGAGACGTGTCGGAAAACTCTATCTTGCCTTGGTAGATGGTGTTGTTGAAGTTGATGAGGGAACAATCGAGGCTCCGATAGGCCGTTTCGCGGAGATAAAACATTGGAGCGTGAAAGAGGACGGCAAACTGTCTGAGACGAGGTTTCGCGTACGCGAGCGGTTTGCCGATAAGACGCTTCTGGAGCTCGAACCCGTAACAGGCCGCACAAATCAGCTTCGCATTCACTGCGAGACGATCGGCCATCCGATAGTCGGCGACACATCTCGCGGCGGCAGTCCATTTAACAGGCTGTGTTTACATGCCTATAAATTAACATTCCCGCACCCTGTCGATAAGGAAATGCTGAGTTTCAACTCTCATGTTAGTTTTCATTCTGCCTAAGCAGTTTGCTCATCCTCATCCGAAAATTGATTATGCAGATGCACGGGTTCGGCTCGTTTGCGGAGACGAATATTCAGCATCTCAACAAAGACCGAAAACGCCATCGCAAAGTAAATGTAACCTTTCGGGATCGTCTGGTGAAAGCCCTCGGCTACGAGCATTACACCGATCAGCAGCAGGAATGAAAGTGCGAGCATCTTAATCGTCGGGTGCCTTTGGACAAATGCGCCGATCGGGCCGGCAAACAGCATCATCGCAATTATCGCTACTATGACGGCCGCAACCATTATGTAAATACCGGCCGAGCCGTACTGGTCACTGATCATGCCGACCGCAGTAATAACCGAGTCGAGCGAAAAAACTATATCAAGCAGGACGATCTGAATGATGACGCCGACAAAGCCGGCGTAAACTTTTTTCGATCCGTGTCCTTCTTCGCCCTCGAGACTGCCGTGGATCTCGTGTGTGCTTTTAGCGATCAGGAACAACCCGCCAAACAGCAGCACGAGGTCCTTACCCGCGAATGAGTAACCCAGAACCGCGAACAACGGCTCTTTCAATCCGATCACCCAGGAAATCGACAAAAGCAGAAGGACACGAATGCCGAGCGCCAGGCCGAGACCGATAAAACGGGCTTTTGCCTGCTTCTCCGGCGGCAGCTTGCCTGAAAGGATCGAGATAAAGATGACGTTGTCGATGCCGAGTACAAGTTCAAGCAGGGTCAACGTTGCAAACGCTATCCAAATTTGCGGGTCCGAGATAAATTCCATTTACGCTTTCTCCGGTGAGACAATCTTTCCAAGCATTATAAGTCAAAATGAAAGTTTCCGCATTTTCTGTTAAATTTGCTGAAAGGGAAATTCAGTCCGGCACGGCTCTCACGAAGCATCAATAATGAACATTCTCGGCATCTCTGCTTTTTATCACGACGCGGCCGCTTGTCTTGTCCGCGACGGCGAGATCATTGCCGCTGCTCAGGAAGAGCGTTTCACACGAAAAAAACACGATGAGAGTTTTCCGGAAAATGCGATCGATTTTTGCTTGGGATTCGGCGGCATCAGCCGGGAAGAGATCGATCATGTCGCATTCTACGACAAGCCGTTGTTGACGTTTGAAAGATTGCTTGAAACTTACATCGATTTTGCTCCGCGTGGTTTCAGGTCGTTTATAAAGGCAATGCCGGTTTGGCTAACTGAAAAGCTTTGGACCCGCGAAGAAATGCGTAAGAGGACAGGTTTTAACGGCACGATCCTGTTTACCGAGCATCATGAATCACATGCCGCATCGGCGTTTTTCCCGTCGCCGTTCGAATCTGCTGCTATCCTGACGATGGACGGCGTCGGTGAATGGGCGACGTCCAGTTACGGAGTCGGAAAAGGTAATCAGGTCGATCTTTTGGCCGAGCTGCGTTTTCCGCATTCGATCGGTTTGTTGTATTCGGCATTCACATACTTCACCGGTTTTAAGGTCAACTCGGGCGAGTATAAATTGATGGGGTTGGCTCCATATGGCGAACCTGTATATGTTCAAAGAATATTGGACGAACTGATCGACCTTCGCGAAGACGGCTCACTCCGGCTTGATATGCAGTATTTCGATTTTGCTTCGGGACTGAGGATGACAAACCGGCGATTTGCCGATCTGTTTGGCGGCGATGCGCGAAAGCCTGAGACTCCGATCACACAGCGGGAAATGGACCTGGCCCGCTCTGTTCAGGAAGTCACAGAAATGGCTATGCTGCGAATGGCAAATCATGTTCATAAGGAAACCGGTGAAAAAAATCTCTGCATGGCAGGCGGCGTAGCCTTAAATTGTGTCGGCAACGGACGCATTCAACGCGAAACGCCATTCGAAAATATCTGGATACAGCCTGCTGCCGGTGACGCCGGCGGAGCCGTTGGGGCCGCGCTTTCGGTCTGGCATCAATACCTCGGAAATGATCGGACACAAAACCGTAAGCGGGATGCGATGAGCGGGTCGTTGTTGGGGCCGTATTTTTCAAACGAAGAGATCAAGACGGAACTCGACCGTGTTCGTGCCGTTTACACCGAATTTGAAGACGTTGAATTGATAGATCGGAGTGCCGAACTTCTTGCCGGCGGAAACATCGTTGGCTGGTTTCAGGGCAGGATGGAATTTGGGCCGCGTGCTTTAGGGGCACGAAGCATTTTGGGTGATCCGCACTCGTCCGAAATGCAGTCGAGGATGAATCTGAAGATAAAATTTCGTGAATCGTTTCGCCCGTTTGCACCGGCAGTGCTTCGCGAAAGTGTTTCGGAATATTTCGATCTCGACGGTGATTCGCCTTATATGCTGTTAGTGGCGCCTGTCTCTGAAAAACAACGCATTGGCGTCTCGGCGCATGAGAATACGGCAAGCGGATTCGACAAATTAAAGGTACGGCGATCGGCCATTCCCGCAGTGACGCACGTCGATATGTCCGCGCGTGTCCAGACTGTAACTCGCGAAGACAATCCGCGTTATTACGATCTTATTGCGAAATTTGGCGAGATTACCAATAATCCCGTTCTGATAAATACGTCATTTAATGTTCGCGGCGAGCCGATCGTTTGCACGCCCGAGGATGCATTTAATTGTTTTATGAGGACGGGCATGGACTATTTGGTAATCGGCAGTTTTATTTTGGATAAACAGAATCAGGATCAAAGTCTGGCTCGGCAGAATGAGGATTGGCAATCGGAATTTCCCCCTGATTAATAATGAAAAGCAAAGATCTTAAAAACGTAACGGCTAACGAGGCACGCAAAACAGCTTTGCTCATCGCGGCTGTTTTGATTTTGGCGGCTGCCTTTTTTTGGTATCGCGGCCGACCGACGGCAATGGCCATCGCACTTTCAATTTCTGTTACGCTGGCTTTGACCGGCATGTTTGTTCCAAGATTAGCTAAGATATTTCATCGCGGTTGGATGCGGTTCGCATTTGCACTGGGTTATGTCAATAGCCGTATTTTGCTCTTCGTGATCTATATCGTCATCTTTGTGCCTTATGGAATTATCTCGCGTCTGTTTGGACGCGATCCGCTCGATATTCGTGGAAAAGAGCGCGAAAGTTACTGGCATCGACGTCCTGTTACGCGGCAAACAAAGGAACAGTTTGAAAGATTGTTTTAATAAGTTAAAATCGTCTTGGAATAACGCGGAGGCAAGACGATCTTGAAAAGATTTCAACTCATGTATGAGTTTTGGCTGTTTTTCAAACAGAACAAAAAATATTGGCTGCTGCCGATGATCCTCACGCTGGTTTTGCTCGGCAGCCTGCTGATCTTTGCCCAGTCATCGGCGTTGGCACCTTTTATCTACTCAATTTTTTAGTTTACAGCTATCTATTTAATTGCCTTGCACGGCATGCCGGAGGCGGCGTCGGCGAGTTCACGGGCCTTTTCATTTTGCTTTGGCCCCGGCGGAACTACGTCGGTTACGCAGGACATTTTCTTACCGATCTTTGAGATCATCAAATACGAAATGGTCTTATCGTCTTTATTGAGATCGGCGACATTAAAACGCGCGATCAAGGCAACTGGTACCCCTTTCTTGGTGCGCCATTCGATCTTTTCACCGATATAGGAAAAGGTGTAGTAGTAACGCCAAAAGTTCAGCTCAAATTTTTTGCGGGATGGCGTGATTATATCGAGAGTCTGACGCAGATCGCCTTCGACGAGGCGGACCTTATAACCGCCGGTGCCCTTACATTCGCCCTCGTAGTAACCGCCTTCGTCCGGATGCGATTCGATAACGCGGCAGGCAGCGGCACGCGTGCTGGTATAAACGCTTTGATTTTGTGGCGAGACAGAACCGGCCAACGCTATCATACAGAAAGCAATTGAAAGAATTATCTTCATTAGTTTTCTCCCCTTTATTGCGAATAATTTGACACAATCATCGGCGATAAACAATCTTGCCGCCAACGATGGTTGTGACCGCTGCGCCGTTAAATTCCCAGTGCTCGAAAGGAGTGTTACGCGATTTGGAACGCGATTCCGAGGCTTTGTAGGTCCATTTTAGATCGGGATCGATGATGGTGATGTCGGCAATCGAGCCGGGCGCGAGCGTTCCGCGATTGTTTAGTTTGAATATTTTGGCCGGGTTGGTGGAGCACATTGTCACCATCCTCATTAGATCTATAACCCCTTTATTTACAAGTTGATGTAATGTAAGACCTAAAGCTGTTTCTAGGCCGGTGATGCCGAATGGGGCACGGTCGTATTCGAGAGCTTTTTCGTCTGCGTGGTGCGGAGCGTGGTCGGTTGCGATGGCGTCGATCGTGCCGTCTTTTATACCTTCGATTATGGCTTCGAGATGTTCTTCGGACCGCAGCGGCG
This sequence comes from uncultured Chloracidobacterium sp., assembly GCA_964618985.1. Classification (GTDB taxonomy): domain Bacteria; phylum Acidobacteriota; class Blastocatellia; order Pyrinomonadales; family Pyrinomonadaceae; genus OLB17. Next base: position 7,213 of record CAZUEI010000004.1, on the reverse strand, counting down.
GTGCCATTTTGGTATTTGTGTCATAGCCCTCAACCGCTTGGTCGGTCAGGGTAAAATGATGCGGCGTGACCTCGCAGGTGACATTGATGCCTTCTGCTTTTGCTCGACGAATAGCCTCAATTGCACCTTTCGTCGAAACGTGAGCGATATGGATATGCGCATCTGTTTCATTGGCCAGAATGATGTCCCGAACGACATCAATGTCTTCGGCGAGTGCGGGCATGCCTTTGAGGCCGAGCAGAAGTGATATTTTGCCTTCGTGCATCACGCCGCCGGATGAAAGTGATTTGTCTTCGCAATGATCGATAACCGGCAGATCAAAGTCGCGTGCATACTGCATCGCCCGACGCATTATCCCGGCATTCGGGACAGGCCGTCCGTCATCCGAGACAGCCACTGCTCCGGCGGCTTTCATTTCGCCCATCTCCGCAAGCTCGCTACCGTCAGAAGATTTTGTGATCGCACCGATAGGGAAAACATTGGCAAGTCCCGCACGTTCTGCCTGTTCGATCATGTATCGGGTGATCGCAGCGTTGTCGTTGACCGGGTTTGTATTCGGCATCGGACAAACACTTGTCCAACCGCCCGCGACTGCCGCCGCGCACCCTGAAGCGATCGTTTCTTTATGCTCCTGCCCCGGCTCACGCAAATGCACGTGCATGTCGATAAAACCAGGAGCGACAATCAATCCGGTTGCGTCGAATACCTCGGCGTTGTCAGGTTTGCTTTCGTTCGGCCCGAGCCACGCTACGACTTTGCCATCATCGATCAGCAGGTCTTTGCCGCTGTTTTGGTTCTCGGCTGGGTCGATAAGATGGCCATTTTTGATCAGTAACTTCATACGTTTTTTATGCTATTGCAAGCCGGACGCCCTCCGATAAATCAAGCGAATCAACGTATTCGATGTGTAGAACTCGTCGTGGCGAATTTACACGAGCCTTTGAAGAAGCGTGTATTAGAAGCGGCCTCATAGCCACAACCCCTCCAAGAGGTGAAACGCACTCAACCGGCGAATGCGATCGGGCATGCCGAGACACGTCATCATCGCTAAGTACGCCTAGCGAATGCGTTCCAGGGACAACGCGCAACGGTCCGTTAAGTTCATTGGAAGCATCCAAGTGAATCCTTAACGCAACAACTCTTGAAAGTGCCCAATCAGGTGCGTGAGCATAGATGAATCCTTCCTTTTCAGACCACGGTCCCCAGTCGGGCGAATCAACGCGATTCTCTAACGGTAGGGCTGTGTCCTGATGCCATGCTACGAGCCAATTCGCATGACCTGACTTCTCGAAAAGAGTTGCTCGATATGGGATCGCACTCGATCCAAGAAATAGTTTTGCAATTCGGAGAAGCCGGTCGTTACTTGCTACGCTTTTCACTTCTGGGATCTTCATAAGATGGCGTATGCCTGCTCGTCCCCGGTTATCATGCGTTCGAGAGATTGATTCAACTAGAAGGTCGCATTCATCGGTCGATAGTACTTCATCCAGAATGAAATACCCGTTGTCCCTCATCTCGACTTCGTGGCTCATTATTCAGAACACCGTTATTTTTTAGGATAATTCTTATCGGCCTTGACCTCTTTTAACTGTGCGAGATGGCGTTCGCTGTGGCCGGTGATGAAGAGGATTTGCTGAAAACCGTCCACCGTTCCAAGCGGGCTTGGGCCGAAGACGCTTCGCAGATCGGTTTTGTTGTTTTTGATAAAGTCGGTTGTGATTGCGCGTGCCTTTTCAAAGCTAGCGATCAACGCTTCTTTTGTTTTCCAGCGTCCATTGGGTTGAACCTGTTCCGGTGCGGTGGCTTTTCGAGATCGATTAGTTATAGCGCCGATGACCATTCCGTCCGCGACACGAAACGACTGTTCGCATTTCGCAGGCTCAGGCTTGAATCGCCCTTTCGTTACCCAGTCGAAAAGAGCTTCCTCGACGACGGTAATGTGCTCCGCGATCTCCGCGATCGTCCAACGGCCTTCGGCTGAGCGAAAGTTGAGCTGGGCATCCGAGAGGCCCTTAAGCTGATCGATGTAATCCGCCTTCGTTTCATTCATATACTTGATGGCAAATTCCCGGTCTTTCTCTGTAAACGTGTTCGCCGGCGCCTGAGAAAATGCCTGCATAGCGAACGATAAAATTACAAACAAACTAATTGCAAATATTTTTTTCATTTCAGTATTTCTCCTTATAGTTTCTAGTTTCCCATACTCCCGCCAGTTGCGAGATATAGCACGGCCATACGAACGGCAACTCCATATTTCACCTGATCCAAGATGAGCGAACGCGAGCTGTCGGCTACGTCGGACGATATTTCGATACCGCGATTCATAGGGCCGGGGTGAAGGACGATCGCATCCTTTTTTGCCAGGTCGAGGCGTTCGTTTGTCAGGCCGTAGTGGATCGAGTATTCGCGAAGGGTCGGGAAATAGGCCGAATCCTGCCGTTCCCGTTGGATGCGGAGGATCATTACGACATCGGCGCCGACGATTGCGTCCCCGACGTTAGGACAAACCATTAATCGCGAATCTCGGATTTTGGGTTTCGGATTTGTTTCAACCGTTTCGTTCGAGTTTACTGCAGACGCACGCTCGTTTACACTCGCGTTTCCGCCCGTATCGATCAAATATTCAAAATCTTTGGGAACGAGTGTTCCAGGGCCGGCGACGCGGACTTTTGCACCTAACTTGGTCAACAGATGAATGTTCGAGCGGGCGACACGGCTGTGCAGGATGTCGCCGATGATCGCAACCTCAAGGCCGGCAATGGTCTTTTTGTGCTCGCGAATAGTCATTGCGTCGAGCAGAGCTTGAGTCGGATGTTCGTTCGAGCCATCACCGGCGTTGACTATCGCGGCTTTGCTCACTTTTGCTAACTGATGAGGAACGCCCGCGCTCGAATGGCGGACTACGATGCAGTCCGGGGCCATCGCGTCGAGATTCAGCGCTGTATCGAGCAAGGTTTCACCCTTGGACAGGCTTGACGCTGAGACACTGATATTGACCGTATCGGCCGAAAGGCGTTTGGCGGCGAGCTCGAATGAAGTGCGTGTCCGTGTCGAGGCCTCGAAAAAGAGATTGATTATAGTCTTGCCACGAAGCGCCGGGACTTTCTTCACTTCGCGTGTGGATATCTCTGAGAAGTTGTCGGCAGTGTCGAGAATACCAATGATCTCATCCGCCGAAAGATTTCGGATTCCAAGAAGATCTCGTCTGCGAAATGGTTTTTCCATCAGCGATCCTCAAACAAAAAGGCGACTTTGAATCGCCTTTCGTCTTTCACGTAATAAAGCCTAATATGCCTGCTACCCGTAATATATCGTTTTCCTTTAATGACGCTCGACAAAATACAAACAAAGCTTCTAAATGCTTTTCGGTCAACTCGGAATGTTGTTTTAGGATCTCATCATGTTTTAGCCCATTGCAAAAGTCATCCAAGACGTGAGTTATGCGTATTTTAGTTCCCCAGAACACCGGTTCGCGACCCTTGAACGGAGTAAAGTCAATGTATTGGTAAAGATCCTGTTCCGTCACAATTGCTTACTCATTCGGCTTTTCAAAAATGCCGACGGCCTCTACATCGTCAAACTCTTTGAGCATAACTTTTATTATCTCGGTCTGCTTGGTCGGTACGACCTTGCCTATGAAGTCGGCCTGGATCGGCAACTCGCGGTGTTCGCGGCCGCGATCAACAAGCACGGCAAGCTGGACCTTTCGCGGTCTGCCAAAATCCATAAGCTGGTCAAGCGCGGCCCGGATCGTGCGGCCCGTATAAAGCACATCATCAACAAGGATGATATTTTTGCCTTCGATGTCGTGTTCCAGCTCGGTGCGGTTGACGATCGGGTTGGCTCCGACGGTCGAAAGGTCGTCGCGATAAAGCGTGATGTCGAGAATGCCGTAGAGCGGGGCTTCGCCTTCGATAGACTCGATCTTATCGCGGAGACGTTCGGCGAGAGGCACGCCGCGACGGCGGATACCGACAAGATAAAGGTCGGCCGCACCGTGATTTTTCTCTACTATCTCAGAGGCGAGCCGCGAAAGGGCACGCTTCATAGCCACCGAATCCATGATCCGCGACTTTTCGGTCAGATGTATTTCGTCACCCATTCTGAATGGAAATCGTAACAAAGGGGAGTTGAAAGTTCAAAGTTTGAGGCGCGAAGTTTCGATAAGCGGCGTGTTCAACTAAAATCTAATCGACCAATGATGTCAAGATTGTGGCAAAACTTGATTCGCCCGATGATGTTCGGCCTAGATGCAGAGCGTGCGCACGAGATCGGCAACGCGGCGTTGAAACTTGGCCTCGGCAATTTTGGTTTGCCGTCGGACAAAGCCGAATTTGGGGAGATAGACAGATTTGGCTTGAAATTTGCGAATCCGCTCGGTGTCGCGGCCGGTTTTGACAAAAATGGAGTTGTCGTCAACCAACTCGCATCGCTGGGTTTTGGATTTGTCGAGGTCGGCACGGTCACATTCGAACCTCAGCCGGGAAACCCAAAGCCACGACTTTTTCGGTTGCCTCAAGACAAAGCCTTGATCAACCGTCTTGGTTTTAACAACGAAGGTGCTTTAGCGATCGCTGAAAGGCTGAAAAAACTTGATCGCAAATGCATCGTTGGCATAAATATCGGCAGGAATAAAGATGTTCCGAACGAAGAAGCCACAGAAAATTACCAAAAGTGCTTTGAGGTTATTCACGGCGTCGCCGATTATGTTGCGGTCAACATTTCGTCGCCGAATACGCCGAATTTAAGGGAATTGCAGCAGGCTGCAGGGTTTGCAGAATTGATCGGTGCGCTGCAAAAACGAAATGCTGAACTTGGCTCTAAGCCTCTGTTTGTTAAGATCGCTCCGGACTTAAATGAAGGCGAGATCGAAGCAATTGTTGATATTGCGTTGAGTTATGAACTTTCAGGAGTAGTCGCGACGAATACCACGATCGCGCGAAACGGCCTTGTTACTAAAAATGTTGAGCTAATTGGTGACGGCGGCTTGAGCGGAAAGCCGCTGATGAAACTTTCCACCGACCTTATCGCGACAATATTTAGATATTCAAAAGGAAAACTGCCTATCATCGGCGTTGGCGGCATTTTTACGGCTGAGGATGCGTTTGCAAAGATCGCCGCCGGAGCTTCACTGCTGCAGGCTTATACAGGATTTGTTTACGGCGGACCGTCGTTTGCAAGCGATATTAACGTGGGATTGGCGGCGATGTTAAAAGAAGGTGGTTTTAAAACGCTTGACGAGGCAGTTGGCTCCGCACACAGGCATTAACAGTTTTGCCTCACCGTTTGTTTGACACTTGCCCGTCAAATACTATAATTAACCCTTTGCCTTTGGCTTGCGGGAGGCAGCTATTGACAATGATCATCGATCTGGACAGTGTAGGAAAAATTGCGAAAAGTATCGCAATTGCCTTCGATCCTGCGGAGATCAATCTCGAAGGCGAAAACGTGACGCTGAAGGGTAAAATAGAATTTGCCGGCGAATCGCAGCTTGTAAATGACAAAGCTCACGTTCGAGGAAAAACAAGAGCAGATCTTTTGTTAAATTGCACGCGTTGCCTCGAACCCATTGAAAAGCATATCGATGTTTCGTTTGACGATGTTTTCGTAAATGCGATCGGAGAGCCGCTCGGGGATGAGATCGAAATCGGTGATGATAAATTGGACGAATCACTTGCGGCCGACGGTAAGATCGACATGGCCGAGGTGGTTCGTGAACAAATATTGCTAGCTTTGCCCAACCAGGTCTTTTGCTGTGCAGATTGTAAAGGTTTGTGCGCGAAATGCGGAGCGAACCGAAATTTGATAGATTGTAAGTGTGCCGGCGACGAGATAGACCCTCGTTGGGCGGCTTTGAAGAATTTGAGATAATTTCAGATTCCAAATTTCAAATTCTAAATTGGTTTTATTCAATCTGGAATCTGAAATTTGGAATCTGAAATTTTACGGAGTAATTATGCCAAATCCAAAACGACGACATTCACATGCTCGCACGCGCACACGCCGTGCTCACGACGCTCTCGCAACGCCGCAGTTCTACACGGACAAAGATTCAGGTGAGGCAAAAGTGCCGCACCGCATCGATGCCAAGACCGGAACTTATAAAGGCCGTAAGATCATCGACGTCAAAAACGCTGAATAAAAGTTTGTAGAGTTCACAGAGTTGCAGAGTTCAGATAGTTGAACTCATTCAACTCTGCAACTCTGTCAACTCTGTAACTTATGTCTAACGCGGGAATCATCGGGATGGGACACGCTTATCCGGCAGGCATTTTGACGAATGCCGACCTGGAAAAGATCGTTGATACCAACGATGAATGGATAACCACGCGCACCGGCATCAAACAACGTCACAAGGCTGCTCCCGAGGAATACACATCTCAATTTGGCGTCAAGGCTGCTTTGCAGGCACTTGAGCGAGCGGGGCTTCAACCAACAGACATAGACATTATAATTTGTGCTACCACTACACCTGATCAGATCATGCCTTCTACGGGAGCTTTGATACAGGCGCAGATCGGCGCGACAAACGCCGCTGCGATGGATGTGTTTGCAGCATGTTCTGGGTTTTTATATGGTCTGACGATCGTCGAATCGATGATAAAGACTGGCCAGATCAAACACGCTTTGGTTATCGGTGCTGAGGTTTTGACAAAGTACGTTGATTATACCGATCGCGGAACCTGTGTTATTTTTGGCGATGGCGCCGGAGCCGCGGTTCTTGGACCTGTTCCGGAAGGCAAAGGGATTCTTGCGACAAAGATCCGCTCAGACGGACGTTATGAAGATCAGCTTTATTCTCCCGGCGGCGGCACGAAATTGGGGACTACCCACGAAACGATAGATAGGGGCGATCATTTTTTCAAGATGAAGGGTAATGAACTCTTCAAGGTCGCCGTGCGTTCGATGGCTGATATCTCCGCCGAGATGTTAGAGAAGGCCGGTTATGCGTTTGATGATGTCGATCTTGTCATTCCACACCAGGCGAACCAGCGAATAACCGATGCGGTCGCGTCGCGTCTTGGTGTGCCGGAAGAAAAAGTTTATTCAAATATTGCCGAGCACGGCAACACGTCGTCTGCATCAATACCGATTGCAATGGACGAGTGTATCCAGTCAGGCCGAATCAAGGAAGGAAGCCTTGCGTTGCTGACCGCATTTGGCGGCGGTGTGACATGGGGCGGACCGGTTATTAGATTTTAGATGCGTAAGA
>CAZUEI010000003.1:10871-20065 GCA_964618985.1 uncultured Chloracidobacterium sp. | reverse complement strand
TAAACGAAATGCCAAACCTCCCGCCGTCCGTGCTCGCCACTCTAAACAATGACCGAACAACCGCCAGCTCAAAACCCATGTTGCAAACCGTCATTGCCGAGCTTGAACTGCCGAAAGGTGAGTTAATCGTGTCAGGCTCACAATCGCTCACGATCGAAGTCATTCGGTAAGAAGCGCGGAAATCACTACCTGTCCGTCCGTTACCATTGTTTTATCTTCGCCTTCGTTGAACATTATCCGTTCGAAGATCAAAGGCGAGACCGCGCCAGATACTCCGACAGCATTGAATTTCAGATTCAGCAGCACCCCGTTCTCATCTATCGGCATTGGGCCGTAAACAACGACTCTCAGCAGTCCCGGTTCATACGGATTTGTAACCACCATAAGGCCTCGACTGACCGTTCCCGCTACATCTACCGGATTCTCCAGCGGCTGTATCACCGCCGGGTCGTATCTCAGGTTGAACTCATAAGAGATGATTCCCTTGTCAACCACTCCCTGAACATTAACCGGAATGATGATCTCTTTGTCCGTCGAGGCAGTAATTTGTGGCAGCTCAATACCAATGCCTCTCTCCGGCCCGCCGTTTTCACTTTCCACTTTCCACTTTCCACTTTCCACTGTTCTCCCCGGCCTCGGGTGTGTTGCCGGATTCCAGTTGCCTGAGACTTCACCAACTAAAATGCCTATGTAGTCCTCGCCCGTCAGGTTGCCGGAGACCGAAGCATAAGTCCTGCTGTCGTCATAGGTCTGCCCCGGCGGAGTTGGCAGCGGTGACGGTGCTCCCGTTACGAAGAACTTCCACTGACCGGCATTTCCCGCGCCTGTAAGGCCTGCAGCAAACCTTGCGATCAATGCCGCGTCGTTTGATGTCACATTTCCGTTGCCGCTGGTATCAGCCGCAAACCTCTGGTTCTGGCTTACGAAAGCCGGTGACGATACAACACCCTGTGCGACCCTTGCGGCGTCGTTCGAAGTTATTGCACCATTCGAGCCACCCGGCTTGGTCGGTTTGATCGTGTATGATCCCGCTCCAAAGCCAGTCAGAGTGTATGTCCCCGGCGTTCCCGTTATCACCGGCCCGACCGCAGGCGAACCAACTGTGCTGGCGACCGACACGTTCTTAACAAATCGCGGTGGTACAGGATTTCCGATCGCATTTCCATAAGTGATCGTTCCGGCAATGGATGCGGGAGCTACACCAGCGGTGATCGCAAAATCATCAATATTCCAAGACGAAACAGAGAACACACCGGTTTGGCTGATCTTCATGCCGAATCGAACGCGAAGCGCCGCATTTTGGTAAGGGGTAATATCAAACGTCTGAGGGGCCCATGCATTGTCCGTCACCGCGGGGCTGCCGTCAGTGTTCCATATAGTGACCCAAATCGTTCCATTCCATACGTCGATGACATTGGTCATATACGGATCGCTGTCACTGTTCAGCCACCGGTTAAACTGAAGCGTGAACGGCCCGCCGGCTAAACTTGTGTTTATCACAGGGCTGGTGAAGTAGTAAAAGTCATGAAGGCCAGTCGGCGCGTTACCGCCGATTATGATGCCTGCGACGCCGTTGTCGGCAGTTGGAGAAGTGTCGTCTGCCGGATCACCAAAGCCGAAGCCCGGCGGAGGCGATGCCATTGCGGGGCCTATTTGCCACTGGGCGTCCAGTATCCAGCCCGCCGAATTGTCAGAAAAGTCTTCGGAAAATAAAATGTTGAGCGGCGGAGTAGCTGTCGAAGTTGGTGTACTTGTCGCCGTGCTTGTGGCCGTCGGCGTGTCCGTTGGTGTTGACGTGGGCGTGTCAGTCGGCGTAAGCGTAGATGTCGCCGTCGGCGTCGGTGTCGCCAGGCACGGCCCGGGCAGGATCTGGCCGCGAATCTCGCCGGTGGGTATAGTGTTTGAATGAACGTTCCAATAGAACAATCCGTTTTGGAATTGGGTTAATTGTGCCGGTGTGATCGAAAACGTCTGCGATGACGGTGATATCGATCCCGTAGGCGACGACGGTAAGCCCGACATGCCAAATAACACGCCTGCGTTCGACCCCGGCGCTGCGGGCCCGTGAATATGAGCCGCCGTGGCGTTGCTTGAAAGTCCGGCCCAACTGAGCGTGACTGTTATTTGTGTATGAGCTGCATTGACGAAAACGGTGCCCGTACCGGTTCCGGTCGAGCCGTTCGGCGGCACTTCCTCGGCACCCGTCAGAGTCGTCACTGTATAACAAGTCGGTGTTGGAGTCGGCGTGTTGGTTGCAGTAGCCGTGTCTGTCGGCGTTGGCCCGGCCGGTTGGCTGACAGTGGTAGTTAAATAGGTCTGATCGCCGCTGGGATTGCTGTTGTTATTTGCCTGGTTGCCTGCAGCATAAAACGTCACCGGGCCGACATTAGTGGCAGGTGCGTTCCAGTCGAACGTCCAGGTTGCGCCGTTAGGGGTTCCGGCAAATGTCCCCGCTGTATTATGCTCGATATAAAATCGCAAATCGCCAAAGTCCTGTTGAGTAAACGCGGTCGTATCGGTAAATGTCCCGGCCATGGTATTCGTGCCGTCGAGCGCGGTCGCTTCAAATCCCCAACGCATGCGGGTCGCGTCGGTTGTCGCGTGCTGAACCTGTATCTGATATGTCTGTCCGGGAACGTAAGTCGCGGGCGCAATTATCGATATTGTGCCCGGCCCGGTCTCATCGTGACAAAGCGAGCAGTTTTGTTCACCTGGTGCCCCTGTCATTCCCGGTGGCGGCCGTTTAGAATATGACTCAGCCTTAGGAATCAAACCGTTGTCCGTAAAAAAAACGGCAACGCCAAACACCAAAAAACACAACACGCAAATTAACTTGATCTTATTCATATAACTCCCAACTAAGTCTGTCATTCTCATTCCAGCCTGCATTTTGCAAAATATACAACTCAAGCTCATCAAAAGAACTGCGGGTCGCTTAAAGAGCGAAAAAGATCGGCACGAGAACGCTAATTTGCCAATGATGTTATAACTTAATGCCGTTTTTTACAAGTAAAATATAGCCATGTGTCGCTTATGACCCGTGATCACTTCTTCATATAGAGATCGAGAAAATCGGCTACGAGCGGGTAGAGTTCGAGGCGGTTTTTGAGCTTTGAGATGCCGTGGCCTTCGTCGTCGTATAGTTTGTATTGGACGATGCCGCCGCGTTTCTTGATGGCCGCGACGATCTGTTCGGCTTCGGTGTATGGAACACGCGGGTCGTTTTTGCCATGGATCACGAACAACGGGCATTTGATCCGGTCCGCTTTATAAAGCGGCGAGATCGAACGGAGAAAATCAAGGTCGCGGTCGAGCCGTCCGTATTCGACCTCGCGCTGGCGTAGGCGATAACCGCTTGTTTCTTTCAGAAAGGTTTCCCAATTGGCGATGCCGACGGTATCGATGGCCGCGGCCCAGAGTTCGGGATAGAGCGTGATCGCAGCCAGCGTCATATAGCCGCCGTAACTGCCGCCCATGATGGCAATTCGTTTCGGATCGGCTCCGCCGGATGCCTTTAGCCATTCGACTGCGTAAGCAAGGTCCTTGACAGAATCTTCACGCTTTTTGACATCGTCAAGGTGCGTGAACGACTTTCCATAACCGGTCGAGCCGCGGACATTTGGAGCGAGGATCGCATACCCGCGCGAAAGATAATATTGATAAAGCGGATTGAAACCCGGACGCTCCTGGCCTGCTGGACCGCCGTGAACGCTGACAATTACAGGGACCGGGGTCGTGGTCGAAGACAATACATTCTTACCGTCGCTGGAGGTCACCGTGTACGTTACACGCGGCGGCTCGTAAAACCAGGCTGATATTTCACGTCCGTCGAATGTTTTGTATTTGACAAGACGCGGATCGCGAAAGGACGAGTCCGACACGCCCGCAAGATCGCTGTGCGTGATCTGGTTGGAAATTTGCGTTTTTAGATCGTAGATCCAGATATCGCTGTTGTGGTTCGCAGATGAGAACGAATAGGCAAGTTTGTTCTGGCTGCGATCAAAAGTAAGGCCACTCACTATACCTTGTGGCGGTACCCACAATTTTTCCGCCTTCTTGTCGATGCTCGTGATCAGCGGCTTGCCGCCGGTCTCATATTTTCGCAAGTAAAGCTCGGAGTAGCCGTCGCGATTTACGGTGTAGGCGATCTTGCTGCCGTACGGCGACATTTCGACACCTCCGATGTCCCAATTCGCGTTGTCGATGATCGAGGTTTCGCGATTCGCAGCACTCCAGTCGTCGCCCGAAGCATTCCTTTTCCGCATTTGGGAAAGGCTCATGAATTCGCGATTCTCGTTGTGCGAAAACACGATGCCGTCGGCGACAAAGTTGACATTTCCGTACTGGGCCGCTCCTGTGTGCGGCGTGAGCAAGGTCTCGGCCTTTGTGCGGGTATCGATCAGAAGAAGGTCATTGTCAAGGCTAAATTCGATACCGGCGCGCGAAACGACGATCTTCGAGCCGCTGTCATTGACCGCCGCCACGTCGTTGATGCCGCCGTGCTGGTAGATCAGTTCTTCCTTACCGGAAGCGATCTCCATCGAGTAAATATCAAAATCGTTACGATCTCGCTTGTTCGAGGCATAGAAGATGAACTTACCATCAGGCAAAACCTTGCCGAAATTGTTCCTCACGGCCGGATCCTTCGTAAGCTGCCGAACGCTGCTCCCGTCCGGCTTCATCCAATAGAACTGAGTATTCTCGTTGCCGCCGATCGCCTTGCCAAAAATGATCCCGCTGCCGTCGCCAAGCCAACGGACAAAGCTGACATTGTCGTCATAATTCGTCAACTGGCGCGGTTTCCCGGAAGGCAGCTGCATTGCCCACACTTGTGACGTACCTGTCACATTAGTCAAGTAAGCGATCTCGCGGCCGTCGGGTGAAAAAGTTGGTGAACCGGCCGATTTGATGCTCAGGTACTGTTGGATCGTATATTGCGTTTGGGCAAGTAATGCGGGAGCAAACATAAAGACGATGACAAGGCAGAATAGTTTTTTCATTGTGGTCCTCAATCCGAAGGTTTTTGACGTTCTTAGTATAAACCGAAAAGATGAGATGCAAGATCAAACTATAACTCTCAAATCAACATCGGATAAAACCTGTTAAATAAGATTATGCTTGTTCAACGCCACGTTTTTATTGTAAAATACAGAGGGACAAGATTGTTCCAACACTACCACTCTGTTCTCTCAAACCGCTTGCTTCAAAATCCTACTCTTTATTTTCGTAGTTAGGTAAATTCAAAGAATCCGATGAAGCCTCTCCTCTTTTTGTTCGTTATCTTGTGGCTTGCCGCTGCAGTTTCAGGGACCGTTTATCTGAGCCAGTTCGAAAATATACCTGCCGAACCGAATGCTTCTTATCCAGCTGTTTTTCCACCGAAGAGCCATGTGGAACGTGACTCTGTCCGCCCAACACTGATCTTTTTTGCTCATCCGAAATGTCCCTGCACGCGGGCGAGCCTGCGTGAATTGTCTCGCTTGCTGACCGACATCGACGGCAAGGTAAAGGCTTATGTAGTTTTCATCAAACCCGCCGGCGAAGGCGATGATTGGACCGACACGCCGTTACGGGCTGCGGCTGAAGAGATGTCGAATGTTGAGGTCGTCATCGGCGAGGAAAACCGCGAATCTAATATCTTCAATGCCCAAACATCAAGCTTGACGCTTCTTTACGACCATGCCGGGCAATTGAGATTTAGCGGCGGCATCACTGCTGCTCGGGGCCACGAAGGTGATAACCCCGGACGCCGCGCCATTTTTGAGATCGTCACTGCCGGAGTCGATAAAAAAGGTGAATCGTTGGTGTTTGGCTGCCCATTATACAAAAAGGATTGTGTGGGTGAATCGATAGAAACCGCAAATTGATGCGGCGGGAGCGGCACTCCCAAATCTACATGAAAGAATTCCAAAGTCAATCAGAACAGCTATATTCCGATCATCAGGGGCGTATATACCGTCAAACCGACCGGATGTTTGCGGTTTTGATGACGGTACAGTGGATCGCGGGTATCGCGGCAGCGCTGGTGATCTCTCCGCGAACATGGATAGGCCAGAGCAGCGAAATACATACGCATCTCCTGGCCGCCATTTTTCTCGGCGCGATCATTAGCTTTTTCCCCATCGCTCTGGCTCTGTTCTATCCGGGACACACTTCAACACGTTACACGATCGCTGTCGGCCAAATGCTGATGTCAAGCCTTCTCATCCATCTCACTGGCGGGCGGATCGAGACACATTTTCACGTATTCGGGTCGCTGGCTTTCCTTTCGTTTTATCGAGATTGGCGTGTGCTGGTGCCGGCAACGGTGGTTGTCGCCCTCGACCACTTGATTCGCGGTATCTATTATCCCCAGTCAGTCTTTGGCGTTCTGACACCGGACAAGTGGCGTTGGGTCGAACATGCTGCCTGGGTGATCTTTGAAGATATTTTCCTGGTTATTTCCTGCCTGCGCGGCCAGAGGGAGATGTGGCAGATCGCGACGGACACAGCAAAACTCGATGCCAGCGAGGCGCGATACCGGATAATTACGGAATCCGCCTCGGACGCGATCATGACCGTTGACCAGGAGCATACGATCCTTTTCGTCAACTCAGCAACCGAAAAGATCTTTGGCTACACCGTTGATGAGATGCTTGGCAAGAAGTTATTCATGCTGATCCCCGAGCACTTACACGCGGCGCACGCCGCAGGAATGCAGCGTTACAGCGAAACGGGCAGACGAAGCATAGCTTGGCAGGGCGTGGAACTTCCCGCACTACATAAAGACGGCCATGAGGTTCCTATCGAGGTTACGTTCGGCGAGACCAAGCGTGACGGCGAACGTCTCTTTACTGCCGTCATCCGCGACATTACTGAGCGTAAACGAGCCAAGGAAGAATTGCAGCGAAACCTCTCATTGCTCACCTCAACGTTTGAAGCAACCGCCGAGAGCATCCTCGTCGTTGACCTGAACAACAAGATCATTACTTATAACCAGAACTTAGTTGAGATGGCCAAAATACCTGAGGAAGTCATCGGGTCTATGGACAACGATAAAGTAATAGATTTCGTTTTGGATCAGCTAACTGACCCCGAAACTATGGTTGAAAGAGCAAGAGAGTACTTTCGACATCCGGAAACGCACGGCTGCGATATCATTGAGTTTAAGGACGGCAGGATCTTTGAACGAAACAGCTTTCCGCACATATTGGACGGCGAAGTCGTTGGCCGGGTCATAAACTTTCGTGATATCACCGACCGAAAACAGGCAGAGATCGAGTCAAAGGTCATCTCCGAAATAATTCAGGGCGTAACCACGACATCAAACCTCGAGGAATTTCTCGCACTCGTTCAACAATCGATCGGACGGGCGATCTATGCGGAAAACTTTTACGTTGCCCTTCACGATAAGCGAACCGATCTTCTTCATGTCCCCTTTTGCATAGACAAGTTCGATGAAGTGGCTCCGCCGCAAAAACTTGGCAGAGGGCTGACCGCATATGCAATTCGCCGCGGCCTTCCAACACTCTTAAACGAAAAAGACGTCGATCGCCTCTGTGAACAGGGAGAAGTCGAGTCGGTCGGCACTTCTTCGGCGATCTGGTTGGGCATTCCTCTCAGAACTCCAGCCGGGATCATCGGCGTTCTGGTTGTGCAGCATTACGAAGACGCAAGTGCTTACACTGAGCGCGACATCGACCTTTTGTCATCCGCTGCCGGCCAGATTGCTGTGGCGATCCAGCGAAAGTGGGCAGAGGACATGCTGCGTGAAAGTGAAGCAAACTTGCGCGAGAGCGAATCTAAAATGCGCACGTTGGTCACAAGCATGAACGAGGGGCTGACCCATGTCGATAACGATGAGGTCATGGAATTTGTCAATGATCGGCTCTGCGAGATGACCGGCTACGAGCGCGATGAACTCATTGGAAAGACGACTTTAGATGTTCTCTTTGACGAAGATGGCAGAGAAGCGGTATTGCGTGCGAACAATCAGAGAAAACAAGGTATCTCCGGGCAATATGAGACGCGTGTAAAAAAGAAATCCGGCGAAATGATGTCCGTGCTGGTTAGCGGTGCTCCGGTCATGAACGATTCCGGTGTTGTAACCGGGACGTTGGGTATGTTCATGGACATATCCGAGCGGAAACGTGCCGAAGAGCAATTGCTGCATGACGCTTTCCACGACGGCCTTACCGGCCTTGCCAATCGTGCGCTCTTTATGGACCATCTTCGAATGACCATCGAACGATGCAAGAGCCGGCACAGCAACCAGTATGCTGTCCTGTTTCTTGATTATGACCGGTTCAAGGTGGTCAATGATTCACTGGGCCACGCCGAGGGTGATGAACTTTTAAAACAGATAGCCCGACGGCTCGAACGTTGGACACGGACAGGCGATCTGGTTGCTCGTCTTGGTGGTGACGAATTTGTCATTTTGCTCTGTGAAATGCCTGAGTCAGAGGAAGCGTTCCAGGTGGCCGAACGCATCCAGGATGACTTGAAAATGCCTTTTGATATTAACGGAAGAGAAGTCGTCATCTCGGCGAGCATCGGCATTGCACTCAGTATCGATGGGTTCAGAACTGCAGAAGATATGGTGCGCGATGCTGATATTGCCATGTACAGCGCCAAGACTAAGGGTCGGGCACGTTATCAGGTATTCAACGAAGCAATGCGAACGCTGGCTACCACTAGATTACAACTGGAGACCGATCTGCGTCAGGCTTTGGAGCGCCGTGAGTTTGAGATCCATTACCAGCCGATATTTAATCTTGAAACGCAGGCAATAAAAGGTTTTGAGGCACTGGTAAGGTGGCGGCACCCGACCCTTGGTTTGATCTCACCGGACGATTTTATACCTACGGCTGAGGAAAGCGGCTTGATCCTGCCGCTTGGGCGGTGGATACTCGACGAGAGCTGTCGCCAAATGCGCTTCTGGCAGGATTCCCTTCCACTAGCCTCCTCTCTGGTCATCAGTGTCAATCTTTCCGCCAAGCAGTTTCTGCAGACCGATCTGGCCGAACAGATTGCGGAGACGCTGGAATCGACAGGCCTTGCTCCGTGCTCCCTGAAGCTTGAGATCACGGAAAGTTATTTAATTGAAAATAGCGACCGAGCAGTAAAAATTATGAGCCGCCTGCGCGAAATAGGCGTTGAACTGAGCCTCGATGATTTTGGGACTGGTTATTCCAGCCTAAGTTATCTGCATCGTC
>CAZUEI010000003.1:0-10771 GCA_964618985.1 uncultured Chloracidobacterium sp. | reverse complement strand
CTGAGCCTCGATGATTTTGGGACTGGTTATTCCAGCCTAAGTTATCTGCATCGTCTGCCCGTCAACAGCCTTAAGATAGACCGCTCGTTTGTCAGCCGAATGTCCGAAAGCGAGGAGAATAGTGAGATCGTCCGCACAATTGTCAAGCTGGCGCAGAACCTAAAGATGGATGTTATTGCCGAGGGTATCGAAACGCCAGAACAACTCGACCAGCTTAACGAACTGAAATGTGGATTCGGTCAGGGATATCTGTTTGCCAGGCCCATGGAAGCGGAAGCAGTTGCTGAATTCATTAACGGAAACTTGGAGAATATGTCCTTTGCGGATACGCCCGTTATGGATTTAGAATTGACTATCTAACTGACCCGAGTTTACGAAGTGTGATCCATCACGATCCGCCAGCCTTCCTTGAATTTGCGGAATGTGAGCGTAAATTTGCCTTTCGGGTTGTCTTTTTCGCGCTTGAGCGCCCAGCTTCCCAGTACAACGGCGGCGTCTTTTGAAAGTATGGTGAACTCAAGATCGGAAAAGGTAAGAAAACCCATTTTCTCCTTCGAGCCGTAACCTTTTTTATAGTTATCGAGCGTTTGTTGCCAGCCACGCGTGACTTCGGTGCCGGAGATGAAGGTCAGTCTTTCCGAACGCCAATAACCTGCCATAAAACTTTCGAGATCGCCGCGATTCCAGGCGGCGGCCTGATCGTCCATGACTTTGCGAATAGCTGCCTCTTGCTTGCTCGTTTGAGCTGTCAGTGAAAGAGAAAAAATAAAAAAGAAAACTATGCCCGATATTACTTTTTTCATAAGACCTCCGAATGCGATAAATATAACTTAATTAAGCCTTTTTACAAAAAAGGCCGATGCTCGGGTGAGCACCGGCCAAACGTCTTTCGTTGTCAATTTAATTATTCTTTGTCCTTGCTGTCTTTGTGGGCTGCGTCATACGCCTTTTGTGCGGCGACGTTTGCCTTTTGCTTGTCGGTCAAAGCAATACCCATTTTCTCAAGCGTTGCCCCGTTAATTCCGCCGGTCGCTTTCAGGCCATTTGCGTCCTGGTATTTCTTGACGGCCTCTTTTAATTCATCGCTACGTTCGCCATCTGCCTCGCCCGAAAAGAGTTTTGCCTCTTTCAGCTTAGATTGCAGAGATGTGATTTGCTCTTTAGTAGCCTGGAACGGCCCGGGACGCTTTGGCCCTTCGGACGAAGAACTGGAGGAAGAAGCCTTTGATGAAGATGATCCGGATGAAGACGCAATGCCCTTTTGCTTATCCGTAAGAGGTATGTTCATCTTTGCCAAAGTCGGCTTATCAAATTTTCCTGTCTGCTCCAAGCCGTTGGCTTTTTGGTAGGCCTTAATTGCCGGCCTGCATTCGCCATAAATGCCGGTCGCCTCGCCGTCCCACAGTTTCTGCTTGATCAGGATTTCCTGCCCCTTCTTTATCTGATCCTTGGTCGGCCGAAAGGCCGCAGGCTTTGCCGGAGCGTCATTCGCAGATGCGCTCGTTTCTTTTTTGGTAGCAGCCGAATCTTCCTGTGCGTAAATTCCCGCAGAAAGCAAAACCATAACCGATAGAACTAGCAAAATCTTTCTTAACATAGTCTTCTCCTCTTTTTCAGGCTACATTTGAAAAATCAACGCAGAAAAAGACATCTGTTGTCTGATCCAAACGTATCCGTATTTAGTTATAATTAACGTGAAAAGTATTATCTTATTTCAGCAACATGTCAAGGCGGTTTTTCTATGGTAATGGCTGAAAGCCAGAAAGATGTTGCTGAATGAATGTTCATTCAGTTATAATTTCTAATTAACTAGAGGCAAATTAAATCGATGACGAACACAGGAAAAGCGGCCGTCAAAAAAGATCAGAAATCTGAAAGCACGGCGAAAATGAATATCACAAAAGCCGCAGTGTTAGGCGCCGGGACAATGGGCGCGGCTATCGCAGCTCACCTTTCAAACGCAGGAATACCGGTTCTGCTGCTCGATATTGCACCTAATGAATTGACGCCGGATGAAGAGAAAAAGGGTTTGACACTTGAGTCGCCTCAGGTAAGAAATCGCATCGTCAAATCCCTTTCCGAGGCGGCAAAAAAACTAAAACCCGCGCCGTTTATGCTCGGCGATAACACCAAACTTATCTCGACCGGTAATTTCACGGACGACCTGGCGAAGATCAAGGACTGTGACCTCGTGATCGAGGCTGTTGTCGAAAATCTCGACATAAAACACAAACTTTTTGCCGAGGTCGAAAAACATCGCAAGACCGGCGCAGTTATCGCAACCAACACCAGCGGCATTCCGATCGAATCAATTGCCGAGCCCTTTTCCGAGGACTTCAAACAGCATTTCATCGGCATACATTTTTTCAATCCGCCGCGTTATATGAAGCTGGTCGAGGTTATTCCAGGCACTCAGACAAGCGGCGAGATCGCGTGTCAGATCTCGGGATTTTTGGACCAACGGCTCGGCAAGGGTGTTGTTCCGGCAAAGGATAGGCCTAATTTTATCGCCAATCGCATCGGTACTTTTGGAATGATGGTGACCGTCCATGAAATGCTTGAGATGGGTTTCACGCCGACCGAAATCGATCAGATCACGGGCAAAGCAATCGGCCATGCAAAGTCGGCGACATTTCGTACGTCCGATCTCGTCGGTCTCGACGTGCTTGCACATGTCAACAATAATCTCTATCCAGCCGTGCCCGAAGACGAAGACCGCGACGCATTTCTCCTGCCAAATCTGATAAATAAAATGCTTGAGAAAAAACTGCTCGGCGACAAGACGGGCGGCGGTTTTTTCAAGAAATCTAAAGACGCCGAAGGCAATCGCCAGATCCTCGAACTAGACCTCAACACGTTTGAATACAAGCCTCAGGGAAAGACAAAATTTCCGTCGTTGGAAACCGCAAAGCAGGTTGACGATCTGCCAAAGCGTATCAAAACGCTTGTTTGGGGTGACGATAAGGTAGGCGAATTTTTGTGGAAAACGATGTCGCGGACTTTTAGATACGCGGCCAATCGTATTCCTGAAGTCGCCAACACAATTGTCGAGATAGACAACGCTATTAAATGGGGCTTTGGTTGGGAGATCGGCGTTTTTGAAACGTGGGATGCGATAGGTGTTGGTGAATCGGTCGAGCGAATGCGTAAAGAAGGCCACGTTATTCCCGCAAGTGTTGAAAAAATGCTTGTCTCTGGTGTGGCGACATTTTATAAGAACGAAAATGGCAACCGTTCCTTTTATGATCTGGTCGCCGGCGAATACAAACCCTTGCCGGATCGTCCGGGTGTATTGTTACTCAAGGACATCAAAGAACGCACCGGCCTGATCAAAACTAATCCGGGAGCGTCGCTCATCGACATCGGCGACGGTGTTGCATGCCTCGAATTTCATTCAAAGATGAACTCCATCGGCGGCGACACCGTGCAGATGATGAATTTCGCTATCGACGAGGTCGAGCGTAATTTCAAAGGCCTCGTAGTCGGCAATCAGGGCGGCAATTTCTCTGCCGGTGCGAACATAATGATGCTCTTGCTAGCGGCGCAGGAAGAGGAGTGGGACGACATCAACATGATGGTCGCGGCTCTTCAGAAGGTGGTGATGCGGCTGCGTTATTCGGCAAAGCCGGTCGTGACCGCGCCTTATGGGTTGACGCTTGGCGGCGGCTGTGAAATTGCGATGCACGGCAATAAAATTCGTGCGGCCGCTGAAACTTACATCGGCCTTGTCGAGGTCGGCGTCGGCGTCATCCCGGCCGGCGGCGGCACAAAGGAAATGACAATGCGTGCGATGGACGCATGGGCTAAAGCACCGGATTCTGATCCACTGGCCTTCATGAAAAAAACTTTTGAAACTATCGGAATGGGCAAGGTCGCAACCTCTGCACAGGAAGCACGTTCGTTCGGATTTCTTCGCGACTCGGACACCATCTCAATGAACGGCGACCGATTGATACAGGACGCAAAACAAGAGGTGCTGAATCTTGACGCGGCAGGATACGTTGCGCCGGTTGAGCGAACCGACATCACCGTACTTGGTGAGGCCGCCGAATCGGCAATGAAACTCGCTCTGCATATGATGAAACAAGGCGGCTTTATCTCGGAGCACGACCAGCTTATAGGCCAAAAGCTCGCTCACGTAATGAGCGGCGGCACGATCAATCACAAAACGGAGGTGTCTGAGCGTTACCTGCTCGACCTAGAACGCGAGGCATTTGTCTCGCTTTGCGGTGAGCGAAAGACACAGGAGCGAATCGCGGCGATGCTCAAAACGGGCAAGCCGCTCCGCAATTGAGAATGGAAAATGGAGAATGGAAAATGAAGACCGATATTTCTGCCATTTGCTCTAATCTGCAACAAGTAGGCGAGGATGCCCGACGAGATTTTGGTTCTCTTTCAGCGGAAAAGTTGAACTGGAAGCCAGCGGAAAAAAGCTGGAGCATCGCTCAATGTTTCGATCACCTGATTACAACACACAGCCTGTATTTTCCCGAATTTGAAAGGCTTGCGAACGGCGATAAGAAAAGTAGCTTTTGGGAAAGCGTCTCACCATTTAGCGGATTTTTTGGACGGTTTCTAATCAGAAGTCTCGATCCGCAAAATTTGAAAAAGATGAAAACGACCGGCAAAGCGCAGCCTTCGGCAAGCGAGATCGGCGACGACATCATCGAACGTTTTTGCACGCACCAGGAACGATTGATCGAACATCTGCAAAAACTGCCAAATGATCTCGACCCCGAAAGAACAATAATAACTTCGCCGTTGCTCGGCATTGTTACATACAGCTTGGCCGATACGTTCAAGATACTGGTTGTGCATTGTCAACGCCATTTTAATCAGGCACAACGCGTTACCGAAATGGAGGGGTTTCCAAAATGAAACGCTGCACATGGCCAAAAAATGAACTTGCACTTGCCTATCACGACAACGAATGGGGCGTGCCGCTGCATGATGACCAGGCGTTGTTTGAATTCCTTGTTCTGGAGGGTGCGCAAGCCGGGTTGAGCTGGGATACCATCCTCAGAAAACGCGAGGCATATCGCAAAGCCTTTGACGGTTTTGACGTGAATAAAGTCGCCAAATACACAGAAGCCAAGGTCGCTAAATTACTGACAAACGAAGGCATCATCCGCAACCGACTGAAGATTGCCTCGGCCGTCAAGAACGCAAAAGCATTTCTCCAAGTGCAAAACGAATTTGGCACGTTCGATAAATATATCTGGGCTTTTGTCGGTAACAAACCTATTGTCAATAAATGGAAGGTTGACACACAAATACCTGCAAAAACACAGGTTTCTGACGCGATCAGCCTGGACATGAAAAAGCGCGGGTTCAGTTTTGTAGGCTCGACCATCATTTACGCTCACATGCAGGCGACCGGAATGGTAAATGATCACCTGGTAACGTGTTTTAGGTATCGGGAAGTGTAGCTTTTTATGGAATATTTTGTCGGAGTTTTCACAGCAGTCGCAATTGCGGTTTTCGCGAGAACTTCGGGTTTTGAAAAAGATCGTTCGTTCTTCCCGACGGTTTTGATCGTGATCGGATTCTTATATGTTCTGTTCGGGGCGATCGACGGACGCGTTTCGGTGCTTTTGATCGAACTTGTATTTGCTCTTATTTTTTCCGGAGCTGCGGTGTTGGGTTATAGGAACAGTTGCATAATCGTGGCCGGGGGCATCGCGTTGCATGGCGTTTTCGATTTTGTACGTCACTTTTTTATTGAAAACGCTGGTGTCCCGCTTTGGTGGGCTGGTTTTTGTGGATCGATTGACATCCTGCTTGGTATTTACGTTTGGTTTTTTGTTTGCCGAAACCAAAATCTTTTAAAGGTCGAAGGGGCGGCTTAGGTTTAACAGTGGATCATCCGATAACAGCCGCAATCAGATTTTTGAGAGAGAAGAAAGTAGATTTTGTGCCGCATCTTTATGATTACGTTGAAAAAGGCGGCACGGCGGAATCAGCAAGACAGTTGGGCGTGAACGAACACGCAATAGTCAAGACTTTGGTATTTGAAACAAATGAGAAAAAACCGCTGATCGTCCTGATGCACGGCGACCGGCAAGTCTCGACAAAAAACTTAGCTCGTTACTTAGGCGTGAAATCGGTCGAGCCTGCAACTCCGGAAAAGGCATCTAAATGGACAGGCTATCTCGTCGGCGGTACTTCGCCATTCGGCACACGCACAGCGATGCCTGTTTACGTCGAAAAAACGATATTCGACCTGGACAAGATATATATCAACGGCGGAAAGCGTGGTTTTCTTATTGAGGTAGATCCAAAAATTTTGGAAATGATGGCGAAGACTGAAAAGGTTGAGATTGGCATATGAAAGAAGCAGTAATTGTATCAGCCGTGCGGACGGCCGTTGGAAAGGCTCCGAAAGGTACGTTAAGAAACACGCGGCCTGACGATCTCGGTGCGGCGGCAATAAAGGAAGCGGTTGCGCGGGTTCCGAACCTCGATCCGATGCAGATCGAGGACGTTATTATGGGCTGCGCGTTTCCTGAGGCAGAGCAAGGGATGAACGTTGCTCGCACGGCGATGATCGCGGCGAGTTTACCGGTCGAGACTTCGGCGATGACGGTCAATCGCTATTGCTCGTCGGGTTTGCAAACCATCGCACTCGCGGCTGATAGGATCGCCTCCGGCGGTGCGGATGTGATCGTCGCGGGCGGGCTTGAGACGATGTCGATGATACCGATGGGCGGCAATGTCCTGCGTCCGAATCCGTCACTCGTTGACTCATATCCCGATTACTATCTCAACATGGGCCTGACGGCCGAGAATCTCGCTCGCAAGTACGAGATCACACGCGAACAGGCTGACGAATTTTCGTATCATTCGCATCAGAAAGCTTTAAAAGCGATCTCGGAAAGTAAATTTAAAGATGAGATCGTTCCGGTTAATGTGTTTGTCGATGAACTCGACGAAAAAGGCCGCGTTCGCCGCAAAGAGATCGTCTTCGCTCAGGACGAAGGCCCGCGAGCAGACACATCATTGGAAGGCCTCGCAAAACTCAAACCCGCTTTCCACGCAAACGGAACGGTAACCGCCGGAAACTCATCGCAGATGTCCGACGGTGCCGCGGCGGTCGTGGTGATGTCTGCCGATAAAGCAAAAGTGATCGGAGCCGAACCTTTGGCAAGGTTTGTTTCGTTTGCGACCGCAGGATGCCTGCCCGAGGAAATGGGCATCGGCCCTGTCTATGCCATTCCTAAAGCATTGAAGATGGCAGGGCTAACGCTTGACCAGATCGACATTATAGAACTGAACGAAGCCTTTGCCGCACAAGGTTTATCGGTCATGAAGCTGCTCGAAATGGACACGGCAAAAGTAAACGTCAACGGCGGTGCCATCGCACTCGGCCACCCGCTCGGCTGCACCGGCGCTAAATTGACGGCGACATTATTACAAGAGCTAAAACGACGCAACGCACGTTACGGCATGGTGACAATGTGCGTCGGCGGCGGCATGGGCGCGGCCGGGATTTTTGAAAGGATGAGTTAACCACAAAGACACAAAGAGCACAAAGAAAAATCCTTGGTGTCCTTTGTGCCTTTGTGGTGAAAAGCTATGGAAACGAAAATGGAAAAGGAATACATAAAAGGCGGCGAATTTTTGATCGCTGAAACCGTTGAGATATTTACGCCAGAGGACTTAACCGAAGAGCAAAAAATGATCGGCGAGACAACACGGGATTTTGTCGATAACGAAGTGCGGCCGAATCTCGAAGTGATGGAAGGCCACGCCTGGGAAGTTGCTCGCGAGCTTGTCAAAAAGGCCGGTGATCTCGGGCTCTTGGGAGCGACTATTCCCGAGGAATACGGCGGGCTTGGACTCGATCAGACAACGGGCGTTGTTATCGCTGAGATGATCGGACGCGGCGGCGGCTTTGGGACTACATTCGGCGCTCAGACCTCAATCGGAGTTCTTCCGCTGCTTTATTTCGGCTCGGAAGAATTGAAACAAAAATGGATAGGAAGGATCGTTTCGGGCGAAGTTGTCACGGCATATTGCCTGACCGAAAGCGGCTCAGGCTCGGACGCACTCGGGGCAAAGACGACTGCAAAATTGAGTGAAGATGGCACGAGTTACACGCTAAACGGTGAGAAGATGTTTATCTCGAATGGAAGTTTTGCGGATGTGTTCATTGTCTTTGCCAAGGTTGACGGCGACAAGGATAAATTCTCTGCCTTCGTCGTCGAACGCAGCGAAAACTGCCGTCCCGGTGCTGAAGAGCACAAGATGGGAATCAAATCTTCCTCGACCACGCCGCTTATTTTGTCGGACTGCACAATTCCGGCAAGCAATCTTATCGGTAACATCGGCGACGGTGCAAAAATAGCGTTCAACATTCTCAATGTTGGCCGGTTTAAGCTCGGAGCTTCCGTAACTGGCGGAGCGAAACTCGCAATTCACGAAACTGTCCGCTATGCCAACGAACGGCAACAGTTCGGCAAGCCGATCTCATCATTTGGCGCGATAAAACACAAGCTTGCCGAAATGGCGATTCGCACTTGGGTTTCCGAATCGATCACTTACCGCACGGTCGGTATGATCGACGCACTGATCGGCGACGGAGCAGACAGTGCAAAGAAAATGCAGTCGATCGAAGAATATGCCGTTGAGTCGTCGATCAACAAGGTCGCATGCAGCGAGGCTCTCGATTATGTTGTCGATGAGATGGTCCAGATCTATGGCGGCTACGGTTATTCAGCTCATTACCCGGCGGAAAAGGCGTATCGGGATTCACGCATCAACCGCATCTTTGAGGGTACGAACGAGATCAATCGGCTGCTGATTCCGGGCCAGTTGATGAAACGCGCGATGAAAGGCAGACTCGGGATCATTCCGGCGGCGATGGCTTTGCAAGACGAGATACTCAATCCGCAAATGTCGTTTGACGAAGACACTAGTTTGCTCGCAAACGAAACCAAGCTTGCGCAAAATGCCAAGAAGATCGCATTGATGGTTCTCGGCACGGCTGCACAAAAATACATGATGGCCCTAGCCGATCAGCAGGAGATATTGCTTAATTGCGCCGACATCATAATGGACGCCTATCAGATGGAGACAGCTATTCTGCGTGCAAAAAAATTCGCTGAGGCTAACGGTGACGACGCGGCAGCGAGATATATTGATATGGCGTCCGTCTACTGCAATGACGCGATCCAGCGGATCGACATGAAAGCCCGCAACACGATCGCCGCAATGGGCGAAGGAGACGAAGGCCGCACACTTCTTGTCGCGCTAAAGCGGTTTACAAAAAACAATTCGCCGATCAATACGATCGCGGCTCGGCAGCGTATCGCCGATGTTCTGATAGAAGCGAACACCTACGCTGTTTAAGACCATTTAGCGCAAAGTCGCAAAGAATACATAGAAAAAGCCCCGGTAATCCTGCGTGATTCCGGGGCTTTTTTTATACTTCTGATCTGTTTAGTATCTGGGATAATTTTTTGGACTTTGCTTTTTCGTGAAAATATACCCTCCGCCGGCACCTGCTGCCGCACCGATCAGTGCGCCTTTCTTGCCGCCGATCAAAGCGCCGAGAATTGCACCACCGGCGGTAGCGGCTCCGATGTTGATAGCCTTGCGGTGGCGTTGATATACATTTGGCCGGCCGTCGTTGTAGGTGTAATTTTCGGTATCGTCGTATCGGCCTTCGTTGTATCGTTCTTGGTAATTGGCATTGCGATATTCGCGATTTCCAGCGCGATTCTTCCCGTTCTTGTACCAACCTTTGTGAAGCCCGTTATCGTGTCCGTTGTTTTTGTAGTGGCTTTTCATTTGGCAAGAGCGTGTCTGGGCATTTGCCGTAACTGACATGACCGAGCCAACAGCAACCAGCATCAAACTCATCACAATTGTGGAAATAAACTTTTTCATTTTGTATTAGATCTCCCTTTCTTGATATCGAGGGATGACCCTCGCTGATAGTTGTATGTGCAACAGGTGTGCCAATCGCTGATGGGCCTTGTAAATACGAGCATTTTAGGAACTTGTAAGCGTAAGTAACATCCTACAAAACCCATATCCGACATTGATCGACTTAAATCGTGCGGCTTATCAAAGAAAAAAGCCCCGAAGCTCAAGCCAGCTCGGGGCCTTTTTTCTAACTAGATTTGTTCTAAACTAGTAATTACGCGGAGAACGTCGAACAACCCAACGTCTCGTGTAATTCTTTGGCTTCTGCTTGTGCGTTACCAAAGCACCGCCGCCGGCACCGGCGAGGCCGCCGATCACGGCGCCTTTCTTGCCTCCGAGCAATCCGCCCACCAGGGCACCTGCTGCTGTTCCGGCACCAATATTGATCGCCTTACGATGCCGACGGTAAAAGCCCGGTCGCCTTACGGCTATTAGCCGTCCCCTTCTGTCCCGGTAATATCTCGTTTTCGTTCGGAACTGGGCCGCCGCCGTCGTTGTTGAGGTTTCAGCCACGAACGGCACGCCGATCGATATCAATAAAGCCATTAAAAACGTAATGATATATTTCTTAAACATATATTCCTCCTTTGAGATAGTGTCTTCGCTGCTATTCATGGCAAAAGGTATGCCAAGTAAGCTAAATCTCTTTCTATGGATAGTTTACGCCCTGCAGCAAAAATACCCGAACAATCGTTAGCATACGAAATCGGTAATGACCTGACGGTATGGTGCGTTACAAAACGGAAAATATTCGCGTAGTAAGCATCTTTCCGCTCTGTGCAACACTTCGGAAAGTTACGTCATATTCGGAAAACCACGTCGTTTCAAGAAAGTTGCGTCA
>CAZUEI010000002.1:0-21503 GCA_964618985.1 uncultured Chloracidobacterium sp. | reverse complement strand
CTCACTGTCCATTTTGTTTTTCACTATTAACTATTCACTAGACATGATCCCGCCATTTCATTACCTCTTCACGAAGAATAGGATTTTGCTGAAAGCTGCCGGTTTGCCCTTGGGCGGCGGTTGCGCGCTGGATGTGCCAATAACTCAGGCCGAGTTTTCCGACGGCTCTCAAATATCGGCTTCTCGCCTTAAATTTTCCAGCAAAAAAGCCGCCAAGCAGCCAGCCCGAACTCTTAAAGGCCGATGTTACGGTTTTGCCCAATTCGGGCGTGATCAGGCCGCGGGCGATGTCGAGGGCAAGCATATCCGTCAGTATCTTGTTTTGCCGCCGCATAATATAAAACGCAAAAATGACAATGATGCAAAACAGCGGTATCTGCAAAATACAGTAGCTGATAAGGAACGAACAGATCCCTTCATACGGCCCACCGAGACCGAGTGAATCACAGGGTGTAAGTCCGAACGAGTGAAACAGATCTGCACTGTAACCGGCAAGAGCATTCCATGTCGCGTGGAGTGTAACAGCGAGAAAATATCCACCGATCGGAGCAAGCCATCTGATAGCTTTGTTATGAGATTCGCGCGAGATGCCGCAGCCGATGCCGGTCATCGCGGTAAAGGTGACGTGCGCAAACGGCGAGAGTATGCCGCGAAGAAAAAACAAAAACACAAGGCCGAACAAACCGCCCTTTCCAAGCGCTCCGCCGTAATACAAAACATTTTCAACGGTCGCAAAACCAAGCGCGATAACACCCGCAAAAACGATGCCGTCAAGAATGTCGTCGAAATACCGGCGGAAAAAGACCAAAAGAATAATGAGGCCAAGGCCTTTCGAACCTTCTTCAAATATCGGCGCCGACATCACGGCTCCGACAGCTTCGCCGGCATCAGGCGAGACGGCAATTCCAACCGCAGTACCAAGGACCGTATTGATAACGAACGATACAACTATAGCAACGAGAGCCCCCCAGGCAAATGCGAGGGCCAAAAGCCACAACGGTTCGGGGTCGTATCGGTCGAGCCAGACAAGCGGCATCAGATAAATAATGGCCGGGAGAAATGCGACAACAGCCGCGATCACTGCCGGAACAATTCCAACACTCGCAAACATCAACAGCATCACTATCAACGAAAGGAAAACGATCGCAAACAGTGTAACCGCGATGCCGATATACTTGCCGGTCTTTGGCGGTTCCGCTCTCATTGCCTTACGGCCAAGACCGACATTTTGCAGCGAAGCATTAATACTGACAGGTGCCTGTGCAGCGATCTGATTGAATTGCTGAACCTGATGGTCATGAAAATTCTCTTGAGGCTGGTCGGACAAAGGGCGATCTTCGATGAGAATCGTCGCTGTCACACCGTGTTTTCCGAACTGTATTTCATCGCCAGACTTCAATTTAGCCGCAGTGACTGCTACATCGTTAAGCAAAGTGCCGTTGGTGCTTTGGTTGTCAGTGAGGTAATAGCCGTCGGCTCTTGCTTCGATAAAGGCGTGCTGTTTAGAGGCTATGCGTTCCGTAAGCGGATCGAAACGAACGCTGCATGTTTCGCCGCGCCCGACTGTAAGAAAACCGCTTTCGAGCATGAACTGCCGTCCGGCGAGCGTTCCGCTCATTATCCTCAGATACAATTTCATACTGCAATCATAGAAACAAAAAGCCCAAAGTCAAGCTGTTTACTCGACTTTGGGCAAGATGCTAAATATGAAATAGATCTAACGAGATTTGGCAGACAATTGCGAAGCAGTTACATCGATCCTGCTCAACTGATCGGCAAAGAATTCTCCGGTCGAACTGTTGATCCCGTATCTGGCATTTGCGCTTGGTCGAAAGACTGCAATGTCACTCTTTCCGTCACGATCGTAATCCACCGGAACTGGCATGTCTTCGGCAGTTCCAAAATTGTAAGCTGTGAAGTCTCGCGTAACGGAATCGAAAATATACCACGAGCCGCTCGACGGCCTGTAAACCGCAAAATCCGAAGTTCCGTTGCCGTCAAAATCCGCGTTCAACGGCCGGTCGCCGCTCTGGCCAAAAGCCTGATGAACCGGAATGGCGGCAGTACTTGGCAAAACATACCAAGTGCCATTCGACGGACGCCAAACAGCAACATCAGCTTTCCCATCGCCGTCGTAATCACCTGTGAGCGGCTTATCGCCAACGGCTCCCCATTGTTGGGCTCTGAAGCCGACGATGCTCTGCATTATGTACCACATGCCCGTCGATGGCCTCCAAACTGCAACGTCTGCCCTGCCGTCGGCGTCGTAATCCGCCGGAACCGGAATGTCGCCACTCATGCCAAATCTGACCAAGACGCGGCCGGCCTTGCTTTCCTGTATGTGCCAGGTGCCGTTCGATGGACGAAATACTGCAAAGTCGGATACTTCGTCGCCGTCATAATCAGCCGAAACGATAATATCGCCTGCCTGCCGGAAACCGGCTGCATCCATTCTTGTATCGACTTCCATTTGCCAAGCACCAGTCGCCGGCGAAAATATGGAGACATTCGTGCCTCTTGCGTCGGGAGTGGCAATCAAAACGCGAGTCGGCGAGCTTATCAAACTGGTATCAACGATGAGCAAGCCTCTCGCAAGATCGCCGATCAACACTTTGCTCTGGCCAAGATAAGGATATACGGCCCATGCTCCATCATATGTTGTCGGAAGAAAGTTTTCGATGAAATTCGACCCGCAAACCAGATCCCACGGCTCGGCGTTGGCAAGGACTTCCTTTTCTTGCGCAGGCGGAGCAAATGCTCCCGGGAATGTATCGTACTGGCCTACGCGAACCGGATTTGCCTTGTTGCTGATGTTGAATATCTGCAGCCCGGCCTGATACCAGGCAACATAAAGGTAATTGCCCATTACAACCGGATTGTGCGGCGTTACGGCATTGAGGCCGAGTGCAGCCATTCCAATGCTGTTTCTAAGAACGGGTGCAGCCGGATTGCTTATGTCGTAAACTCTCAGGTCGCCCGGCGTAGGTCCGTTGCTTTGCGTAACTTCGCGGCAGCTATAGAGCCAGTTGCCGTCGTCGCTCGGCCATGCGCTGTGCATGTTGTTGCCGTTAGTAACGCCAGTCGTATCCGTAACAAATCCGAGCAAAGTCGGCGTCTGTGTCGTGATATTCGAAATGTCGTATATCTCGGTACGGCCGGCATTCGTGCTGTTGCCCCAGCCGGAAAAAAACATACGGTTGCCCCGAACGACCATCGCATGGACCCATTGCGGCTCGGTCGGCGTAATATTCCGCACAAAAACCGGCGCGGCCGGATTGGTAACATTGATGATCTTTATAGTTTTTGTGCTAAGACTGTTGAAGTTCTCAACCAGAAATGTGCCGCCGTTCTGGTCAAAAACGACCATTTCGTGAATGGAATTATGACCGCTGCCGCTGGTCGAATTAACGTTGCCAAGCAAAACCGGGCTCGAAGGATTTGTAAGATCAACGATATGCACGCCGCCGCCATTGCCGCTGCCAAAATAACCGCGATTCCCTACTACAATGGCTTCCAGAAACTGTTGATTGTTGCCGGGGTTATACCACGACGCCAAAACCGGCGCGTCAGGGTTTGTGATGTCGTATATGAAAGCACCTCTGCAGCCGTAACTTCCTTGAACGGCGATGTTCCCCGAAGCGAAAAGATCGGCATACTTAAAGTTTGCACCCGACCCACTCGTGCATGGCGGCGCGATCTCAGATCGTAAACGAACGGGTAGCGCTGATGCATCAGAACAAAAGATAATCACAAACGCTGCGGCGACTGGCAACAACATCAGCGAGGCAAAAATACGATGGCAGAATCGAGACATACAATTAATAACTCCTTGAGTCTGGACGGGATAAACGTAACATACCTTTTTACGCTTTTTCTTATAAAAAAGCAAACAAAAAACGTCCGCAAGAGCAATCTGCGAACTTTTTTTTGTAAAGGAACTGTAAAGACTATTTTAAGACGCAGCCCGATTTGCCTCGCGCATGACGAGATCGAAGGTTCCGGGATCGACTTTGCGAAAGCGGCGGTTACGAGTAAGTGAAACCGCAATTGAGATGGTCGGGTTGTTGCCTTTGAATTTCATGCCGCCGGCGATTAGCAGATTATAAAGCTCGTTCACATGCAGTGGGTTGGTGGATTCGCGGAGCAGCATCGTGCAGGCCTGCGTGATCGTGCGGTCGTTAAAACGGTTGCTGAGCGGTTCGTAACCGGAATTGATCGGCGGTGGACCGCCTCCGCGATTTTGATTCAAATACGCAACCGAGTTGTCCCGACGGTAATCGCGCGGTGGAAGTTCCTGATTTTCGGAAAGCCGCTCGTTACGCCTGGAGACAGGTATGCGTTCGTCAACATCATCCTCGACAATCCTAAAACTCATCGGCTTGTGGCCGGAACGTGTTGCGACCAAAAGGCTGTCTATCGCTTTTTCGGTCTGTGCAGCGCTGTTTTCAAGAGCAGAGATCTCAATGCGGAGATGTTCGACCTCTGATTCCTTTTCGCGAAGTTGGGCGATAAGTCGGTTTTGAGCGTTGCGTGTTTGCCGCAAACTTTGTTCAAGCGTTGCTATAAGATTTTCGTCTAACATACTGTTGTAATTAATGTTATTACTAAGGAGGCTAGTTACGTGCTTCGGTCGATAATAAAACTTAATATACCTTCCAAACAAGAACGATACTCTGTTTCGGGCAAAACATCAATACTTTTTCTTGCGTGTGCGATATACATTTTTGCTCGCTCGCGGATGTCGTCGAGAATATTGTGGAAGGCGAGTTTGGCTTTTAGATCTTCACGTGAGAAGTCAGCGTAATCACCGTCTAGAATTATTTGTTCAAATGTGGTTTTCAAAGATGGCTCTTTTTCGAGAAGTGAAATAAGCGGCAAAGTAAATTTACCTTCAAGCAGGTCAGTTCCGGGAGTTTTTCCTAATTGGCCTGCGTCCGACGTCACATCGAGGACATCGTCCGCGATCTGGAATGCTATACCGAGGTTCATTCCGTATTCGCTCATTGCCATTTGCGTTGCTTCATCGGCATTGCCAAGGATCGCTCCGACCTCACAACAGGCAGAGAAAAGAAACGCTGTCTTACGCTGAAGAATGTCAAAATATTCGACCTCAGAAATATCAAGACGGCCAATCGCAGTCAATTGTATCAACTCGCCCTCGGTCATTTTGCGTGTCAGCCGTGTCAGAATGTCGATGATCTCGAGTGAGCGTTCTTTTACGGTTGTCTCGAACGCCGACATATAAAGCCAGTCGCCCATGAGAACCGCCGTCTGGTTGCCAAACCGCGCGTTGACCGACGAACGATTCCGCCGCAAATCGGCGTTGTCAATAATGTCGTCATGCACAAGCGTCGCCGTGTGCAGCATTTCCATGACGGTCGCGAGACGAATCACGTTCTCGTCGCTTCCCTTTCCGCCGACTGCATAATTCGACAAGATCAAAAGCGCCGGCCGCACACGCTTGCCTCCCGACCCGCGCAAATATTCGCCGAGATAATTAATGACCTGTATATTCGATGAAGCCTGGCGTTCGAATTCCTCCTCGACAAGGGCAAGTTCATGTTTAACCAAGTCGAAGATCGAATGCGCCGCAATTTGCGGATCGGGTTTTTCACGCATCGGTGCGAAAGTCTGCATCGCAGTTAATTGCTTCTGTAATTGTCAAATGTCATGTCAATTCCGAAGTCTTTTGCTTTCAGTTGTGTGATCACTTCCTGCAGCGTGTCGCGGTCTTTGCCGGAAACGCGGACAGTTTCGCCCTGTATCGAAGCCTGTACCTTAAACTTGGCGTCTTTAATAAACCTAACAACCTCTTTCGCTTTTTCGATCGGAATTCCCTGCTGGATCTTGACCATCTGGCGAACTGTGCCTCCGGCGGCAGGTTCGATCTTTTGATAATCGAGAGCCTTGAGCGAAATGCCACGCTTGACGCATTTGCTCTGCAGAATGTCGTTCATATTG
The DNA here is from genome assembly GCA_964618985.1 of uncultured Chloracidobacterium sp. Taxonomy (GTDB): domain Bacteria; phylum Acidobacteriota; class Blastocatellia; order Pyrinomonadales; family Pyrinomonadaceae; genus OLB17. The sequence continues at coordinate 15,542 of CAZUEI010000002.1, read as the reverse complement.
CGAAGCTTAGTCTCGTCCTCGGCAGTGAGCATCATGTCCTTACCCTGCAGTTCGACAGTCGCATGACTGCCTTTGAAATCGAAGCGCTGCGAGATCTCCTTGGCCGTCTGATTTAGTGCGTTAGTGACCTCTGAGTAATCGGTTTTTGAAACAATATCAAATGAGTTTTCTTTTGCCATAAAACTAGTTTGCCACAGAGGACACAGAGAGCACAGAGGTGGGGCGAGTTTTAAATTGTCTCAATTACTCTGTCTTCGCTGTGGCTAGTTTAAGTTTGAAAAAATTAAGAAAGTTTTCCGTGGTTTGATCTGCAACTGCCGAAAGCTCGATCTCGCATAGATCGGCAAGAAACTTGGCAGTGTGTGCTACGAAAGCGGGTTCGTTGCGTTTGCCGCGAAAAGGCTCAGGCGTTAGAAACGGACAGTCGGTCTCGATCAACATTCGGTTGAGCTGTAAAATTTCGGCAACTGCACGAAGGTTGTCGGCGTTTTTGAACGTCACATTCCCCGCAAACGAAATCAAAAATCCAAGCGGCACAAGCTGCTGCACCATTTCGAGCGTTCCGCCAAAACAATGCATTATGCCGCCGCGAAATTCTTCATAGGAACATTCTTCTGTGAGAATCTCGACAGTCTCGTCATTTGCATCACGACTGTGTATGATTATCGGCAAATCCAATTCCTTCGCCGTTCTTATCTGTCTTATAAATACTTCGATCTGCACATCTCTCGGACTGTGATCATAATAAAAATCAAGCCCGATCTCTCCCCAGGAAATTACTTTTTCGCTCGATTTAATCAGTTCGATCAGATGCTCTTCGGCCTTGTCGTCATAAAGCTTTGCATCATGCGGATGAACCCCAACCGAGCAATAAACATTGTCATACCTCTCAGCCACCGCAACCGCCCGCCGAAAATCATCCGAATGCGGATCGCCCGTCCCGATATTCAGCATCAAAGCAACGCCCGCATCTTTGGCACGTTGGACAACCTCGTCCCGGTCGTCGTCAAATTGCGCTCCATCTATATGGCAGTGAGAATCGATGAAGATCATTTTAAACGCGCCCCGACTTTAACATCTTCCAAAAACGTCGCAATCGCGGGCGTGTCTTCTTCGGTCAGTGACGCGGCGCAGATCATGCCTTGGGATTCGAGGCCGCGCATTTTGCGGGGTTTTAGGTTGGCGACGACGACGACTTTGCGTCCAATTAGTTTTTCGGGTTCGTAATACTCGGCAAGGCCAGCGAGGATTTGTCGTGGTTTTTCCTCGCCTAGGTCAACTTCAAAACGCAAGAGCTTATCGGCGTCAGGCACACGTTCGGCTACCTTAATCTCCCCGACGCGAAGCTCGACTTTGGTAAAGTCGTCGATCGTGATGAAGTTGTCCTTTGTTGGTTGCTCGTCTTTGGTTGTCGATGCTGTAGACCCATTCGTTATCGCTCCCGGTTTTGACACTAACTGCTCACTGCTCACTTCTTTCTGCTCACTTATTTCATTCATAACTTTGTTCTTATCTATTCTCGGAAAAACTCCAACCGTTTCGCCGATCTTTGTTCCGGCGGACAATTCCCCCCATTTGAGATCAGCCGGATCAATTTTTGAAATATCATCACCGAGGCCGATCTGGCCGTAAATATTTTTTGTGGCCTCCGGCATTACGGGATATAACAGGACACACAACCAACGAAGTGTTTCACACGCGCGATAAAGCACTGCATTGAGCGTTTCGGCTTGCTTATCGTCTTTGATCAGTTCCCACGGTTTGGAGTCGGAGATCAGCTTGTCAACGATTGCGATCACCTGCCAAACGCGCTCGAGTCCGAGGCTAAACGAGAAATCATCAAACCTCTTAATAAAATCATCGCGAACAAAACCTAGCAACTTCACAACGGATTGCTCATCCGGTTCGATACCCGCACGTTTTGCATGAATGTAGTTTTCTTCGGCGATCTTGCCGCTTGGGATCAGGCCGTCGCGGTATTTCGTTACCATCGAAAACGTCCGACTCGCCAGATTTCCCAGACCGCTGGCGAGGTCGGCATTGGCACGGTCGATCAGGTTTTCGTAGCCGAATTTTCCGTCTTGCCCGAAAACCATTTCGCGTAGCACAAAGTAACGGATCGCATCGACTTGAAAATGCTCGTGCAGGACATCCACCTCGATGACGTTGCCGGTCGTCTTGCCCATTTTTCGCCCATCGGCATCGAGCCACATTCCGTGAGCATAAACAGTTCTTGGTAATGGCAATCCGGCAGCGTTAAGAAATGACATCCAATACACCGTGTGAAAACGCAGAATGTCCTTACCTACCAGATGAACGGCGGGCCAGTATTTCTCGAAGCCCGTCGAATTACGCTCCTTGTTGCCATACCCAAGAGCCGTGATGTAATTCGACAGAGCATCGAGCCAAACGTACATCACATGCTCATCGTCGTCCGGCACCGGTACGCCCCACGAAACCGACGTTTTCAAACGACTGATCGATAGATCCTGCAAGCCGCTCTTAATGAAAGAGACGACTTCGTTTCGCCGTGCTTCGGGACGCACGAGTCCGACATCGTTCTCGATCTTTTGAATCAGCCATTCGTTATAATCCGAGAGCCGGAAGAAATAACTTTCCTCAGCGACCTTATCGAGCGGGCGTTCGTGAATGAGACAACTTGGAATGTCCGAGCCTTCCAATGTCGTGTACTCGTCCTCGGTTTTGAACGCAGCACACGGGGCGCAGAACCAGCCTTCGTAAAAACCCTTATAGATCGCGTTGTTACCTTTCGGCGTTTTGTTCTTTGCGATCTCGCGCCACAGATGTTGGACACCTTCGTAATGAAACGGTTCGGTTGTGCGCATGAAAATGTCGTAACCGCCATCTTCGGGACCAAGACGGAAATCGTGAAGCATGCGCTTTAGTTCGCCGGAAATATAGTCGGCCTGTTCTTTAGGCGTGCGGTTATTCTTTTCCGCTGCCCGTTGAATATTGATGCCGTGCTCATCAGTACCAGTGAGGAAATATGTATCGAATCCACGCTGTCGCTTATAACGCGTGATCGCGTCCGCAACGATGGTCGTGTAAAGATGGCCAAGATGCGGCAGGCTGTTCGCGTAATAAATCGGCGTAGTTATGTAGAATGTGTTTGTCGTCAATTTACCCTATCCTTTTATCAGTGACATTGCTTCGGCACGTGTACGGGAATCTTTTCGGAAGCCGCCGAGAACCGCCGACGTGATCGTTACCGCACCGGGCTTTTTGACGCCGCGTAGCGTCATGCATGTATGTTCGGCCTCGATGACGACCATTACGCCTACGGGAGACAACTTGTCGAAAAGCGTTTGAGCGATCTGTTGCGTGAGGCGTTCCTGTACCTGAAGACGACGAGCAAATATCTCTGCAATTCGAGCCAGCTTTGAAAGGCCGATTATGCGGCCGCCTTTAGGAATGTAAGCTATGTGGCATTTGCCCGTGAACGGTGCAAGGTGATGTTCGCAGACAGAAGCGATCGAGATGTCTTTGACGATCACCATTTCGTCGTGCGAATCGCCAGGCAGCGGTACTATATGTTGGCTGGGATCGACCCACATGCCTTCGGTCAACTCCGCGTAAAAATCGGCGACGCGCTCGGGCGTTTTTTTAAGGCCTTCGCGATCGGGATCCTCGCCGATGCCTTCGAGGATCAGGCGGACACCAGACGCGATCTTTTTCAGATCGATCTTTTTCTTTACCTTTCCTGCCATATCAAATCTCTGCCGTAAGTCTATGAGTTTAGCCTTTTTACATCGAAAGCGAAAGCGGGCCGGAGATACGCCGTTTTGCTAAACACGGTCTCAAAAGTCTATAATTACCGTTTATTTTGAGGGTTTTACAGATAACTTAATGACCGTAACCGAAATTCAAAATGCCCTTCGCGATGCGGTTCTAGCGACAGCCCGAGCACAATTCGACGTCGATCTCGACATGATAGCCGCCGAAACGCCGCCGAAGACCGAGCTTGGCGACATCGCATTTCCGGTCGCCTTTGAACTCGCCAAAAGAGTAAAGCAAGCGACGGGAGAAAAGAAAAACCCGCGTGATATAGCTGAAACAGTCAAATCCGCACTGGAATCTATTGATCTTGTAGAAAAGATAGAGATCGCCGGTGCCGGTTATCTAAATGTTTTCCTCGACCGGGCGAGGTTTTTGACGGCGAATGCCGCTGCCGAACTTCTGCCGGCTAAAGCCGGGATTCAAAACGCAGTAAAGGTCTGTGTCGAGCATACTTCTGTAAATCCGAACAAAGCCGCGCACATAGGCCACGTCCGAAACTCGGTGCTTGGCGACACATTTCAACGTATCCTGAAAGCCACCGGAAAACGTGTCGAGGTGCAAAACTACATCGACAACACCGGAGTTCAAGTCGCGGATGTGGTCGTCGGGTTTCTATATATTGAAAGAAAAGACCTCGCAGCGATAAAGGCACTGGATGCAGAACTAACGACCGCTGGCAAGAGTTTTGATTATTATTGCTGGGATCTTTACACAAATGTCGGCGTCGAGTATCAAACAAACGAAGAACTGAAGGAAAAACGGGCCGAGGTCCTTCATCTAATCGAAGAAGGCAACAATGAGACTGCCGCGCTGGCCGATTTTGTCGCTACTCGAAATGTCGAGTGCATTCTTGACACGATGGAGCGGCTTTCGATCCGATACGATCTGTTGCCGCGCGAGTCTGAGATATTGCATCTGCATTTTTGGGATAAGGCATTTGAGCAGATGAAGCAACTCGGTGTTATCCATTACGAAAACGAAGGCAAACATGCCGGATGTTGGGTCATGCCTTTTGATGAGCATACCGGGACGGACGATCACGAAAATGACAAGATACTTGTGCGTTCGAATGGGACAGTGACTTACACCGGCAAGGACATCGCCTATCAGATGTGGAAGCTTGGCATTTTGGGCCTCGATTTCAACTACCGGTATTTTCACAAATATAACAACGGACATGATGTATGGATCACGTCAACCGAAACGGTTGCGAATGAGCAGTCGATCCCTGTGTTTGGCGGCGGTGAGACTATCTACAATGTTATCGATTCGCGCCAATCTTATCCGCAGGATATTGTGCGAAAAGGCGTTGCTGCGATCTCGCCCGAGCGTGGCGAAAAAGCAAGCATTCACTTGTCATACGAAATGGTCGCATTGTCGCCGGCGGCTGCTGAGGAACTTGGTTTTAAGCTCTCAGACGATGATCGCAAAAGACAGTTTATTGAGATGAGCGGACGCAAGGGTCTCGGCGTCAAGGCTGATGATCTCATCGACCGGCTTGAGGCCAACGCCCTCGCCGAGGTCGAATCGCGGCATCCGGATTCGAGTGATGAAGAAAAACGAGGTATAGCCCTTCAGCTTGCGGTCGGAGCTCTCAGATACTTTCTGCTCAAATTTACTCGTAATACGGTAATTGTTTTCGATTTTAAGGAAGCTCTGTCGTTTGAGGGCGAAACGGGCTGTTTTTGCCAATATTCGGCGGTTCGCGCGAATTCGATCTTCCGAAAACTTGCAGAAAAGGGTGAAACGATCGAAGAGTGCCGTGAGCGTATCGGTGATCCGGGCAAAACGTCTGATCTCCTGGCCTCAGATGCCGGCAGCGATATCTGGTCGATGGCGATCCTTGCGTCGCGGCTTGAAGAGACTGTGCAGCAGGCCGCGACGACAAACGAACCGGCGATCCTTGCAAAATACACATTTACGCTCGCCAAGGCCTTTAATCTTTTTTATCACAACCACAAGATCATCATTGAAACAGACGAAGTGAAACGTGCAGTTCTTGTAGTTGTTGCCGATATGACCCGGCGGGCGTTGACTGCGGCTCTTGAAACGCTTGGTATCGAGGTGCCTGAGAAGATGTAGGTTGATCTCTTTCCCCGCCCCACGCATGGTGGGGCAAGTGGGGCAAAGTTCAAGTGCCGCATTAAGTTTTGTTCCGTTCCAGAAGAAGTGGAACAAATGGAACAAGGTGGAACAAAAATCGCGGATCGCGGCTTTTCCAAGTGGAATTAAGGGATCCGCAAGGCGGGTTCAAGTTTGCAAAATCGGGGGTTGGAGCCTAAAGTTGTAGTTTTACACAGACTTCTATGTTGATCGTTATGAGAGCGGATGCATCGGCGTCCGACATCAAAAAAGTAATCGACGTGATCGAAAAGCTCGGATTTCGCGGCCATGAGTTGCCGGGGGAAAATCGAACGGCGATCGCTGTGACGGGTAATAAAGGATCGGTCGATCCGGCGCATTTTGAAACGCTTACAGGCGTAGCAGAGGCGATACGTGTAACACAACCGTATAAACTAATTTCAAAAGACCTGAGGCGTGAAAGGTCGGTGATCCGGGTCGGAACCGCATCAATTGGCGGCAGTGAACTGGCGATGATCGCCGGCCCGTGCGCCCTTGAAAGCCGCGAGCAGGTTTTGGCGACCGCGAAAACGGTAGCAGAAAGCGGTGCGAAATTCTTTCGCGGCGGTGCCTTTAAGCCGCGCACCTCGCCATATGCGTTTCAGGGAATGGGCGAGGATGGCTTGAAGATGCTTGTTGAGGTTCGCGAACAGTTTGGCCTAAATATTGTGACCGAGGCAATGGATGAGCGTGGTGTTGATGCCGTTGAAAAGTACGGCGACTGCATACAGATCGGCGCCCGCAATATGCAGAATTTTTCGCTGCTAAAATACGTCGGACAAACGCGAAAGCCGGTCCTACTAAAACGCGGCCTTTCGGCGACACTAAACGAATTCCTGCTTGCCGCCGAATACATAATGGCCGAGGGTAATTATGATGTTATTTTGTGTGAGCGAGGAATCCGTACATTCGCCGGCCATGCCCGCAACACATTGGACCTATCGGTCATCCCAGCCGTTCATCGCATGACACATCTGCCGATAATTGTCGATCCATCACACGGAACCGGCCACAATTATATGGTCACGCCAATGGCCCGCGCTGCCGTCGCAGCCGGTGCAGATGGCTTGATAATCGAGGTTCATCCTTACCCAGAAGAGGCACTTTGCGATGGTGCTCAGGCTTTAACGCCATCTCAATATATCGAGCTAGTTAGACAGGTTCAGGCAATTCACGAAACCGTTCGCGAGCCGGCCACAGCATTTGCTGAAAGTCATTAATTTCGTCAGTGGCTTATTTCAAATTTCAAATTTAAAGCAATTTCAGAAATGAAAAGATCCGCGCATGTTCCCGAAACATGCGCGGATCTTCTTTTTCTCTCGCCTGACGCCTTTTGCCTATTTTGCCGGGCGGAGTTTCATCAAACCGTAAAATTGAATGTAACAACTGACCATTGATGCCAGGATCAAGAACGTCATCGGCATAAACCGTAACGATTCGGGCAATCCGACACCGAGGCTCTGCTTAAAGCCAACACCCAATACCACGCCGCATAACGCCAAGGCGCTGCGGCCTATCAGCCAATCGCCGAACAACGGCTTTTCATACCGTGACGGCAAAAAATACGGCAACGCGATCAGCATCACCATTGTGACGGCCATTAATACTGCATCCAGCGACAGCATCCGAGACGAACGCCCGTATTCCATCGCCAGAAAAAACAACACGAACGCCGTGTCGATGCCCGCCATTTCAAAAAATCCGAAACGTGTAAATTTGTCTGTTGTGTATTTCATGTTTGTTATGTGCTATTTCGGCCAAATTGTTATTTTTTGTTTTTCCTTTTCGGCGTGCTGAATTGCTTATAGGCGACGCGGAACAGCTCGGACAAAGCCTTAGCCGTCTCAGGGCTGAGGTTTGGATCGGCTCTCAGATGAGCTTCAATAATGTCGGTCGTCTTTTCATGCGGGTAGTAAACCACAGGATCTACGTTGTTATTGAGGTGTTTTGTCATCAGCCGGTCAACCGGAATATCCAGCCATTGTGTAAGACGCGCGATGTTGTCGGCGTCAGGACGTCCCGTTCCGTTCTCGATGCGTGAAAGCGTCGAAGCCGAAACATCGGTCAGGTCACCGACATCCCGCAAACTTAAATCGAGTTCCTCGCGGCGTCTTTTTATTGCCTGTCCCAATTCAATGGTGCTTATTAAACTTGCATTTTTAGATCTCATAATTTTATTTTCCTCCGATATTTGTTGAGTGTCACAGATGCTTTTGCTATCTCACGGATAAAACATAACATAACTTTTTTTTAAATGCAAGCGAGTTTTACCCTTGCAACAGAAAAAATTTTCTGATACACTGTTTCACAGATGCAATATCTCGAATAGGATCTTGTATCTTATTTACAAACACACAGGAGAAATAAAATGAAACACAACACGATAAACGAAACGAATACGCAGGAACCGGCAACATTATTTGAGCTGAATGAGATCGCAAGCAATGTGCTCGATTTTTCAACGACGCTTCAGGAGCTTCGCAAGACGGTCGATCCAAACCTTGTCCGCCAGCGAGCGGGCCGACGCGACCGCAACGGCAATATTCACATGGTCGAATATGTCGAATGGCATACCGTCGCAGACATTCTCGACGAACATGCTCCGAACTGGGGCCATACCGTCAAAGACATTCGCCCGATCGGCGACATCATAACCGTGACGGTGGCGATCACGATCGACGGCGTGACACGTGAAGGTGTCGGCACCGGAAAGACGGCGAGCGAAACTGGTATAAAAAAAGCCGAGCATGACGCTCTGAAACGTGCAGCGGTAAAGTTTGGCATCGCCCGCGAATTATACAAACGCGAATTCGACTCGATAGAGCAGGACGATCACATCGTGCCCGAAGAACCCAAAAAGTTCACTGACCCGATCGCAAAGAGTCTCGGTGATATGATCACCGGCAAACAACTTGGTATGATCCGCGCAATCGCACGGGATGCGCACCTCGACGCCGAAGCAGAATGCTCACAATTGATGCATTGCGGCATTGAAGAACTTTCAAAGAAAGCGGCTTCCGATCTGATCGATCACTTACAGAATTTGCAGCGAAACAATGCCGTCCCGATACGGCGTGCCGGTTGATCGGCTCCCTGCAACACGATGTTTTGAGCTGCGGCCAGATCCTGCCATGCTTTTTCCTTAAAAGCGCAAATACAATGGCCGCCGCTCAAAACTCCCACAAAACAAAATCACGCTGGCTTGCGTATAAAAAAGCAATCAGACAAAATAAAGATACATTTTCTAATTCAATAATAAGGAGAAACTCACATGGCAGAACAAGCAAGTGAAATGGCCGAATGGGGCGGAATACCGCACGGCAGCTTTTGCTGGACAGAAATAGCCAGCAGCGACGCCGAAAAATGCAAGGCGTTTTATACGAACGTCTTCGGCTGGAAATTTCAGGACAGCAAAGCCGTAACTAACGGCTTTGCGTATCACGAATACTCGACGCCCGGCGGCGATTATCCGGCCGGCGGGTTGTATGAGATCACGCCAGAAATGTGCGCTCCCGGGCAACCTTTGCCGCCGCCGCATTTTATGACCTACGTCGGAGTTGACGATGTTGACGAAAACGCACGCCTCGCAGTGGAACTGGGAGGTAAAATTATCAAGGAACCTGATGACATTCCAAATACCGGACGCTTTGCGATCATTCAGGATCCGACCGGTGCGATGATCTCAATCTTTAAGATGGCAGAAGGAGGGCACAATGGCTGAATTTAGCGTACCAAAGGCCGGCGAGATATGCTGGCGGGAATTGAGAACAAAAGATCTGTCGGCGGCGATGGAGTTTTACACAAAAATGTTCGGCTGGGAACTACCTCAAACCAAAGTGACGCCGATGGATTATAAAGAGATCGTTCTTGGCGGCACCGCTTATGGCGGGATGATGGCGATCGATGAAAACTGGCCGCCAGATGTGCCGTCTCACTGGGCGACGTATATCGCAGTCGACAGCGCTGATGAAACCGTCGCAAAGATCACTGAGAATGGCGGCAGCGTCCGCGTTCCACCATTCGACGCTCCGGGCGTCGGACGGATGGCAATGGTCGCTGATCCTTCCGGAGCGGATTTCGCGATAATCCAATTCACACAGCCCATGTAGGATATTTACCCATGAAACACACATGTGTTTCGTGGGTAATTCTTATTTCCGGTTTCCATCGGTGTCAAAGATCTCGACAGACGGTGCGTAATCTTTTACCTGCGGCAAAACTTCTCCTGCATCGCCGACAATTACGATGGCCATTTCGTCCGGCCGGACATGCTTCACCGCGACTCGTTGAACTTCGTCGACGGTCACGGCATCAACGTGCTCGCGATAGGTTTGCAGATAGTCGTCAGGCAAACCATAGAGATGCTGGTTAACGATCAGATTGGTCAGGCCTTCCTGAGTTTCCGCTCGAAGCGGAAAGACACCGGTCAGAAAATTTTTGGCGTCGGCTAACTCCGCGTCGCCGACCTTACCGCTCCGAATGCGTTCGAGCTCGTAGAAAAACTCTTTGAGCGAATCGCCAGTTACGGCCGTTCGGACTTCGGCAGTCGCCTCAAAATCGCCCGCGAGTTTCTTTGTTTCAAGACGCGTATAGGCTCCGTATGTATAACCTTTTTCCTCTCGAAGATTCATAAAAACGCGTGACGAAGCTCCGGCACCAAGCACTTGATTCATTACAAGCAGCGGAAAATAATCGGGGTCTATACGTTTTACGCCAAGGTTTGTCAGAACAATATTAGACTGAGCCGAACCGGGACGATCGACAATTGTCAGGCTTCGGGTAGAGCGTGTCGGCGGTTCCTCAAACGCTTTCGTGGCAGAACTTCCCTGCTGCCAGTCGCCGAAAAACTCATTCATTTCGACTAGAAATTCATCACGTTTCACGTCGCCAACGACGATAAACATCGCGTTGTTCGGTACGAATGTTTTAGCGTGAAACTTTGCAAGTGTTTTACGATCGAGTTTCTCGATATCTGCAGCATTCGGTGAGACCTTAGAATAAGGATGTTTGCCGTAAATCAGTCGAGCGGCCTGTTCGCCGGCCAGAAATCCGGGCTGCGAACGCTGAAATTTGAGATGTTCGACAGTGTTTCGGCGATAAAGGTCGAGTTCGCTCTCGGGAAATGCCGGCCGAAGCACAACCTCAGCCATGAGATGCAGGATCTCCGAACTATAAAGCGACAGACTCGATGCCGCAATTATCGTAAAATCATCCGACGCATTCGCCGATATGCCTGACCCAAGGCGTTCGATCTTTTCCGCAAGCTGAAGGCTCGTGTAGTTTTCCGTTCCCTCGGTGATCATCGACGCAACCGCCGATGTAAGCCCTGTCGAATCCTTTGGATCGTCAATATCGCCGCTATGGAAAGCAAGCCGAAAACTAACGAGCGGAAGCCGTTCATTTTCAAAAATGACGACACGCAAGCCGTTATCGAGTGTTGTCTGAAATGGTTGTGGTATGTCGAACGAGACCGGAGCAAGTGGCTCCGGCAAATTTTTTCGTAATTCTGGTGTCATACAGCTGCCCCTTTGCCCGCAGGAACGACGTCAAGCAAGGCTCGATTGTCGGTATTCAAATATTTCCCGACTGCATTGCGTATCTGCTCTGCCGTTACCGCAAGTAGTTCATCGAGATCACTGTTAACCAGCGTCGGATCGCCATCATAGAGTGCAAATTCCGCTATCTGCTGCGCCCGCGACATCGACGACTGGCGCATTCGCACGGCGTCGTTTACAAGCTGATTCTCGATCTTTTCCATCTCCTCAGCGGTCGGGCCGTGGGCGGCGAGATCGTGTATTTCTTGCATTATCGTTTCGCGTATTTTGCTAAGGTCTTTTTCGGGCTTTGGTATTGCCCCAACAAAAATACTCGACGGGCCGCGGCGCTCATCCGTAAAGCCGAAAAGCTGAATGACCGCTTCCTCGCCCTTAACCAATTTTTGATAAAGCCTCGAACTGTCGCCGTCATAGAGAATTTTGCCCGCGAGATAAAGTGCACGGAACTCAGGCGAACGACGAGGCGGTATCTTCCAGCCTATAAGAAAGGCCGGAAACGGAGCGAGTTTATCTTCCCATTCCTTGTAGGTTGCGGCGACCTCAGTCGGCTCGCTCACGTCTAGCTCCGAAAGCAAAGGCTGCGACGGAATGTCGCCGAAATACGTCTCTATCAAATCTTTTGCAGTTTGCGTTTCAAAGGCGCCGGACAAGGTCAGCACAGCGTTATTCGGAGCGTAATAAATGCGAAAAAATTCCTGCACGTCCTCCACCGTTGCGGCGTCAAGGTGTTCCATCGAGCCGATGGTCGAATGAGAGTTAGCAAAATTGCGATAGATCATCTCGTTGATCAGGTCGAATATCTGCCCGTAAGGTTGATTGTCATATCGCAGCCGCTTCTCTTCCTTTACGGCCTCGCGCTGGTTATCGAGATTTTCCTGCGTGACTGCAAGCGAGCGCATTCGATCGCTTTCGAGCCACAAAGCAAGCGGTAATTGATTTGCCGGAAGCGTCTCGTAATAGTTCGTCCGCTCGCTCGAAGTCGTGCCGTTCATCGTGCCGCCGGCTTTCATAATATATTGAAAATGCCCGGCCTTTGGCACGTTTTCCGATCCCTGGAACATCATATGCTCAAACAGGTGAGCAAACCCAGTGCGGCTTTCGTGTTCGTTTCGTGAGCCTACATTGTAATAAACGGCGACCGACACGACAGGTATCGAATTATCGACATTAAGCACAACTCTAAGGCCATTTCCGAGCGTATATTCTTCGATCACAAGCGGCGGTAATTTGAATGTTTCGGACATATATTTGCTAGTTTTATCAGAACATTTTGACCGCAAAAATGCAAAAACAAGTTATTTAGCCGGAATTCCACCAACAGTGTTATTAATCATCCGTTTTTATTTGGAAATCAACCCCGTTTCGATATATAACATAATCAAACAAAACTGTGATCGGTGGTCACTGGGTGCCGCCAGGACCGCCGATCTTTTTTATCTTTGTCTCAGTTTTTTTGGGCCTTGATCTTCGGAATCTTTCCGGTTATGACGCGATTTATTCTTACGTTTGGATTCATTGTCGCGGTCTTTTCGACCGTATCGGCTCAATTCAAAGCACCGTTAAATCCTCCCGTCGAGCCGTTCAGCATAAAGCCCGGCAGCACATTTTCCGCATCCGGCGGTTCGCTTAACCCCGATAATGGATCCCGCGAAACCATTTCAAAACCGTCACGCATCGCATCTGACATTCTCGAGGCCGAAAAGATCATCAGCCGGAGTTACGTCGGGACGATAGCGACAAATACCAGTGAACTCACAAAAACTGCTCTCGATGGAATGCTCCGCTCGCTCGATCCGCACTCAAATTTTTACGACGCTGCAGAATGGAAGGACTTGCTCGACGAACAGCGCAGCGGCTATATCGGAATCGGGGCGACCATCTCTAATTTTGAAACTTCCGGGATCACAGATACATTTATTTTGTCCACATTCCCCGGCTCACCGGCGGCAAAGTCGCAACTTCGTTTCGGCGACAAGATCATCGCCATAAACGGCGAGAAAATGACAGGGAAAAGTTCAGACATTGTCCGTGACAAGATACGTGGGCCAAGCGGAACGATCTTACGGCTGACGGTCGAACGCGCTGCGACCAATAACATTGAAATGATCGAGATTCGCCGAAACCGTGTGCCTCAGCCTTCGATACCCGACGCATATATTCTTCGTCCCGGCATTGGCTACATTGATCTTTCCGAAGGTTTTAACTACACGACATCCGACGAATTCGACACCGCTTTGCATGAGCTTAAGGCTCTTGGAATGAGGTCTTTGGTTCTCGACCTTCGCGGAAACGTTGGTGGCATTGTCGATCAGGCTGTAAAGGTCGCCGAGAAATTTTTGCCCGCCGGAACATTAATACTAACACAGCGTGGCCGATCACGAATTGATAACAGGGTCTGGAAATCAACAAATTTTACGCCGGATGAGATGCCGCTCGTCGTCCTGGTAAATGAGGACACAGCTTCCGCATCCGAGATCGTGGCCGGAGCGTTTCAGGATGATGATCGTGCTATGATCGTCGGCGAAAGGACTTTTGGTAAAGGCTTGGTTCAAAGCGTAATCAATCTGCCACGCCGCACAGGCTTGACGCTTACAACCGCTCGTTACTTAACTCCTTCGGGACGGTCTATCCAACGTGATTATACAAAGGTTGATATTTACGATTATTTTAATCATAAATCGCCGGCTGCCGCCATCGACAAGCCTTATTTTGAAGCCCGGACGCTTACGGACCGCAAGGTCTTCGGCGGGGACGGCATTCAGCCCGACGAATCAGTCAAATCCAACAAACTTAATGAGACCCAGGCTTACTTGCTTGACCCAATTTTCTTTTTTGCCCGCGAAGCCGTCAACGGAAGGATCGAAGGTCAGGGAAACTTTCGCGCATTTTCTTTTACTTTCGGCAAGAGGATCTTTGCCGGCGATTTTCCCATTTCAGAAAGTCTTCTGGTTTCATTCTATGACTTTTTGGAGAAGAAAGCGGGTGGAAAATTCTCTGCGGAAAGCCTGAAAAATGAATTGACTTTCATCAAACTGCGGCTTCGCTACAATATTGTAATGGCTTCGTATGGAGCAGTTTCGGCAAATCAGGTTCTGACCGAAGACGATCCTCAAGTTGCAAAAGCGGTTGAGACACTGCCGCGTGCAGCCCAACTTGCTCATTTAGCTGCAAAGGCACGGCAGAAGGTTAAGCAATAACCAACAATTAATTGCTCTATTTCTTATACCGAAGGATCACGCCCTTTGCTCCGACGGCCCAGCCGAATTTTTTGTCCATAAAAAGGCCATACAAGGGCTCGCGAGTATTACTTTCCTGTCTGATCCAGCTTTTCCCTTTATCATTTGAACGTAGAATATCACCTTTATATCCGACGATCCAACCATTCTTGTCGTCCGCAAAATCAACGCGCATCAACGTATCCTTAAAATTTGTGCTGACCTTTTCCCAAGCCGCTCCGCCGTTTGAAGTTCGCAGGATCGTTCCCGTTTTGCCGACGATATAACCCTCATTATCATCACGAAAATCGACGTTATAGAGCGGTAGGGACGTTCCCGACACCTGTTTTGTCCAGGTTCTGCCTTCGTCGGTCGAGGCAAGTATGACGCCGCCGTCGCCGACGATCCAGCCGTGAGAATTACCGCTGAAATCAAGATGGAATAATTCGGTCTTTGTCGGCACCGTTATCCGCTGCCATGTGTCGCCACCGTCCTCTGTCCGCATAAGAAGCGAATCGATCACGACCTCATCATCGCCGCTGCGACGCAAAACCGAGCCGACGACGTAGCCGTGTTTCTTGTCCGAAAACCGTATGCTCAAAAATTCCGGTGATCCTGCACCAAATGCTCCCGAACGATAAATCCGCGTTTCCTGCCACGTCCGGCCCGCGTCACGCGTTATGAACATTTTCCTGCCCGCAACCAAATAGCCGTTTTCGTCATTGCGAAAATATATTTCGTTAATATCTTCGGTTGCATTTAACGGGTATTTCGTCCATGTTTGTCCGCCGTCGGCCGTCGAGGCAAGATAGCCGTTATCACCCGCGATCCACCCCTTGTCAAAAGAAGTAAA
>CAZUEI010000001.1:4241-21575 GCA_964618985.1 uncultured Chloracidobacterium sp. | reverse complement strand
GGCGGGATTGTATAATAGTCAAAAACATCATGGAGGAGACAACCGGTGAAGAAATCTCAGTTTTTTGCCTGCTTTGTGATCCTGATAGTCTTGGGTCTCAGCGTCCGGGCACAAAATAGCCTTACAGCAGCAGACGTGCAGAAAATAATCGCTCAGGCGGTTTCACAAGCCGTCACAATGAATCAGAAAGTTACCGTTTCGGTGCTCGATAAGGAAGGGCACGTACTCGGAACTTTTGTGATGACCGGCGCCGCGCCAACTACCACTATACCCGGCACAACCGGCCGGGGTTTTGGCAATGTCACGGTTCCGGCACGCTTTGCTTCCTTGTCAAAGGCCGGCACGGGCGCGCTTCTTTCATCTGGCGGAAATGCGTTCACAACGCGAACAGCGTCATTTATTATCCAGGAACATTTTCCGGCCGGCATCGACAATACGCCCGGCGGCCCGCTGTTCGGCGTTCAGTTTTCTTCACTAAAATGTTCTGATATTGCGATCTCAGGGCTTCCGCTTGGATTATCAGGCGATGCAGGAGGCATCCCGCTTTACAAAAACGGAATGGCTGTCGGCGGCGTTGGCGTCGAGGGTGACGGTGTGTACGGCATCGACTCCAACCCAAGAGACAACGACCAATCGTTTGAAGAGGTTATCGCGGTCGCCGCAACACGAGGCTTTGAGGCTCCCGCTCTCATTCGTGCAGATAACATTCTTGTCGCCGGGCTTCGTTTTCCTTTTTCAAACATCAATGTTTCCGACATTCCGGTTGCGACACAGATACCTTTTGGCAGTTTGCCCGGAATGGTCGATCCGAACGATCCGGTTATTGCCGCTCCTGCCAGCGATTTTATTCCTCGAACCTTGAACGGCGTGAGCGGGCAGGCCAGCACGCGGTTTCCGACTGTTGCAGGTTCGGCTCTAACCGTTGCCGAAGTTGATCAGATACTCGGAGCTGCAGCAGCAACTGCAAACATTACTCGCGCAGCGATTCGTCAACCGCTTGGCAGCAACGCGCGTGTCAATATCACGGTAGTAGATACTGACGGCAAAGTGCTGGGCTTTTTTCGGCTGCTTGATGCTCCCGTTTTTGGTTTCGATGTGTCGGCTCAAAAGGCGCGGACTGTCAATTTTGTTTCCAGCCCTACCGCTGGGTCTAAGCTAGCGGCGGCAGGTTTTGGATCCTACGTCAGCCGCGCAATTGCGGACGGCATTTCGTTAAATGGATCCATTGCATTTAGTGACCGAGGATTCGGCTTTCTTAACCGCCCACTCTTTCCGGATGGCATTAACGGAACCGATCCCGGCCCATTCAGCCTTCCGATTGGCGATTTCAGCCCATTCAACAATGGACTGCAGGTCGATCTTATCAAGAATTCCGTTCTTACAATGCCGATATGCCGCGGATCGGGACGAGACAAAAGGAAAATGCTGCCGCCTTGCCCATGCACGATGATACCCGAGCTTAAAAATGGTGCTCAGTTATTCGCGGGCGGGATTCCACTCTATCGCGGTAACACACTTATTGGCGGCATCGGTACCAGCGGCGATGGTATTGAGCAGGACGACCTGATATCGGCCGGTGGAGCACAACTTTTTCCGCCGCCCGAAGCGATGTGGTCGGATAAATTTTTCGTTCGCGGCGTCAGGCTTCCGTTTGTAAAGTTTCCGCCGCGTCCGTTTTTACCGTGACACAATGTGCTTTCTTCGTCGGCAGATCGTTATAGGGTTAGCCTTGTTTTTCGGCTGCCACTGTGCGTTTGGCCAGGCGGCTCCGCCGAATAAAGGCGCTTTGATCGTGGTCGGCAAAGCGAAGGGCGCAAAAACACAGACTCTCAAAAAAACAAGGTTCTATCTTTTTCGCGGCACCCGCGAAGCAAATAAACCGCTGATCGAAAAGCTAAAAGCCGCAAACGTAACGTCGCGAGACTGCTTTTATTGTCGACTAAAGGCAAGCGCGGAGCTTATGGAATGGCTGAAGATGGGCGATTGTGAGTCTGTGCATTGCCGCGAGATCACATCCGAAGACATCGCAAAGGTTCCGGAGTTCAAGGCCGCTTACGCGGAAGGTTTGAAGAGGTTCCGTAAAAAACCGGTTTTGGCGCGCAGATGGCTTGTGACAAGTCTTGAGCGAGGCTTTCGTTCCGGAATTTATATTGATCGCAAAAAGCTGGTTAGAGATTTTCGAAGGGACATTGTGCAAATAGGAATGACGGACAACAGCAACGCCGCGCTGGCATATTTTTCCGGAATCCCGCTGGAAGGGGAAACCGAAAAATTTGTTTACACGAATCTGGTGCCTTTCGAGTTCGGAGAAAAAAGCTATGTGTGGGTTTGCGAGGTCGATGTCGGAAAGGAGGCAAAGAAAACGCCGGTTCTCGACATGCCGGACACCAGTAAGGTCGTCAAGAAGTGCGAAGTGATCGTCCGCGATCTGCCTGTTTGCAAACCGGGAATGTGTGAGCAGAAATGAAATACCGTATCAGATCTATTCTAACGGTCACGGCTGCGGTTTTTTTCGCCGGCAGCTTTCTGAATGTTTCAAAAGCGCAGAAGGTTTTCTCGCACCTCACCCCCGCTCACAATCTGGGAAAATATAGTGATTGCAATCTTTGCCATACAATTCCGACCGGAAATTGGGTGGCTGCGCGACGTGATAAGGAGGAGCCTTTTCCCGATGTCAGGAATTATCCGTATAACAGGCCTAACACGACCAGTAAGGACGGATGGCACAATAGCTGTATCGAATGTCATAAGAATGATTTTAATAAAGCAAGTTTCTGTGTAGATTGCCACGGCCGGTCGGGTCCCGGCCTGAGCGCGAAGATCATGCGCCCGTTCCCGAACAAGGCTCACGGCACGGAGTTCGTGACTCGTTTCCCGCACAACGCACATCAGGACATCATCGCGTCGAACAAGCGAAACAGAAATGTTGCCGTGGGACATTTTGTGTTGGCAAGTTATCCGCTGACGCCAGACGACAAAAAGAACGAATTTTACAACTGTTCGCAGTGTCATAAAACGGCAACGGCAGCTCCGAAATGGGATCTGCGCAAACCGGACACCGACGAGAAACCCCCTGCTGCACAAAGGGATAACTTCAAGCCGACAGCCGATTACTTTAAAAATGCCCCGAGCAATCATGCGTCGTGCTTTACGTGTCATTATCAGAACATTAAGCCGTTTTCTTTCGAGTGCAACGGTTGCCATATTCACGCTGACAAACGCTATACGCCGTCAGATATAGTCGAACGCTCTTCGCTGAAGTTTAGCCACGAGCAGCTTGGAAAAAAAACGCAGGTTGGGGAACGGGTTCACGCAAAGGATTGCATGACATGTCATGTGCGCACAGCTTCAAGCTCTGACCTGCAACTCCTGAAAAACAAAAAAGAGCCAGAGGTTCCCTTTTCAACATGCGTTTCCTGTCACGCAGAAGATCTAAAGGACCAGTTCGAGAAGCGTGAAAAGGACGCGGCGTTTCAGTGTACTTACTGCCACACGTCCGAAATCGGAAGATATAAGAAACCCGAAAGCCATCGCGAATAATAACTCCAAACATGAAAAGCGGGTCGCGCATAATACAATTGTTGAAAGCCATGCTCGTTTTTAGCGCTCTTGCAATTTTTGCGGCGAGCTGCATAAAACAAGCTGAGCGTTTACGGCCGGCGGTCACTTCGTCTGAAATGCCCGATCCCGTCCCCGATCGCGTTTCCAGCAACACTTTCAAAGATTTTTCGCATAAAGTTCCCGAGCATTTACAATTCGAGTGCAATATCTGTCATCAGCGCGAGCCCGGCGGCATCAAAAGCCAATTTGGCGGGCATGAATCGTGCATCGGCTGTCATATGAACGAGTGGATCGCGGAAGAACAGATGATCTGTTCTATTTGCCATACTGATCTGAATTCAAAAGACCCGCCGGTCAAGACATTTCCAGTGAAGTTCAGAGAAGGATTCAACACCAAATTCGATCACGGGGATCATGACAGCGGCGCCGGTCGCCCCACCCAAGGTTGCGCAGCTTGTCACGACCATTCCGGACGCGGTATGACAATACAATCAGGTTTTGAGACACATGCAACCTGTTATGTTTGCCATAAGCCTGAGAATAAAAATATCCCTAAGGAAAAGAACGACTCGTGCAGCGTATGCCACAAGTTCGCGGATTACATCCGGACACTGCCTTCTCAATATAGTCCGAAGATCATTTTCAGCCATAGAGACCACACCGCCAACAGTTGTAATGACTGCCACAGGGTGCAGCCGCGAAACCCGCAGGGACTACAGGTTACGAAAATAGCCACGAAGCAGCACCGTGCATTGCCCGGAGACAATTGTCTCCAATGTCACAGGCCCGGCGGCGGCGCTTTTAGCGGAAATAATTCTGCGCCCAAGACGAGTTGCGCACGATGTCATAAAGATATGGTTTTCGAGCTGCCGCCGGGTTCGTATTCAGACACTGCCGAAGAAGCACCGGCGACCGGAAACTAAAGTGCTTTATGAAAAATCTTGCCAAGTTAATAGCTGCGTCTTTTTTTGGTTTAGGGGCGATGGTACTTATTTTGACCGGCAATAGTTCATCGCGAACCGGCGCCACGGAGGCATCTCCTACGCCGACAGCATCAAAGGCATCGCCGACAGTAACTCCGACCGCCGGAACCTTACCAACAGCAGCCAATTCAGCGACTGCGAGTCCGGTAAAATCAATATCGCCTGAAAACCTCTCGGGAGCGTCGATCGGCAAAAAAGGCTGCTGCGATCTCGACGAAGCAGGATATAAGGGGTTGGTCGAGTTCGATCACGACGCTCAGCCATAAAAGTCAGCTACAGCGAAGATGGCAAATCGCCCGCCCGCTGCGTTGAATGTCATCACACAGATCAACCAAACGTTCCCATGTCGGATCGCACGTTTGAGCTAACTTACGCGAAATGGAATGACTTGACAGATAAAACGGTCAAAAATTGCAAGGTATGCCATTTCAGTCAAAACGATCCGCCAGATCCCAAACCCGAGTTTAATGGTAAAGTGATATCGGACAATTACTATGCGTATCACAAAAACTGCACGGTCTGTCACGCTGCCGCCGTGAAGCGGCCCGGACTCAAACCAAAGAGAGGTTTTGCGACAAAAGAAAACGAGTGCTACACCTGTCACGCGGGAAACTGATTTGGATTCGCTGTAGCGGTTCAGTTTGAGAATCTTTTTTTGAGACCCTAAGATCTTGCGGTTTCGTATGACCAAACGGAAGTTTGCATTACCCACAGAGCCCGTTTCCTGACCTTGGGACTGATCGCGTGGTCCAACCCCAGCGGGCTTGGCGGGATGGTCGGAATGGTCGGCACGCCGTCTCATTTCTTTAATCCAAATTCCACTTCAATAAAAAATTTCAAACTGCCACTTCCGTGTCCGCAAAATTATTGACTTCACGTCAAAAAGGGTCTTTAATAGTTTGTATTATGAAAAATACGGCTAAATTGATCGTCATATCCATATTTGCGCTCGGTGCTTTGTCTATGTTTTTGAGCAGCAATGTCCTTTCAATGATAGGTGAAGCCGCCTTTTCAGATGCAGTTTTTGAGCCAACTCCGCCAAAGAGTAAGAAAAAAACGCCGACAAGCACCCCGACGGCGACAAACACACCGACCGCTACCGCGACAAACACGCCAGTGGCGACAACTTCTGCAAACACCGCATCCAACACAAGCACAACTTCAACCTCAACTGCCGGAGGCAAGAAGATCCAAAAGTTATTTATACTCGGCTCCGACAGTCTGTCGGAAGAAGGCGAGGCTCCCTTTGATCACGAGAATCATGCGGAAAAAAACTACAGCCCTGATGGAAAATCGGTCGTCGCGTGCATTGAATGCCATCACACTGATCAGCCCAAACCACAGCCGCCACTTTTTACTTCGGAACGTGCCGAGATTTTGACGATGGCCGTCTATCAAAAGTCCAGCCAAAAGGTCAGCGGGTGCAGGGACTGTCATTTCCAGGACGGCAACGTTCCAGACGGAAAAACAATGCCGACAGCAAATAAAAAAGACCTGAACAACGAGCTTGCTTATCACATCAATTGCAATACTTGTCACGATGCAGCCTTTAAGCTGCGCGGGGACCTAAAAACGAAAAGCAAGACTTTTGCAACCTCAAAAGACTGCAAAGTTTGTCACAAAGTGAATTAACGGATGGCTTTGAGGCAATGTGATAAATGCAATGAAATGGTTGACGAGGCCAAGGCATTCTGCCCCGGTTGCGGCAATGCTTTTGTGGAGGAAGAAAGGCCAAAAACTACGGCTTTTCAGAAATTGGACAATACAGTTCAGTTTGGCCAGACAATGTATAACCAGATGCTGGAGGACATGGGGCTGAATATTTCAGATGCCCCTAATCTTGTCGAAAAACGCGTCGAAGTTATCAAACCGATAACCAAAGAAGTCGTGATCCCGCCCGTAACGACAAACGAAAGCGCGCCTGCAGAGCCGCCTAAAAAGAATTTTGATAGGCCAAAATCGACAGGCAATTTAAAGTGGTATATTTTGGGCGGACTGGCTTTCATTGTTCTTTTTCCCATTGCTCTTGCGTCGGCTATAATGCTGGTGCTCGATATTTGGTCGCGCTTGCGTTAAAGTAGATTTTCAGATCGTTTCGATAGATAATCTAAGCCATCATGCCGCGTGTAATAGAAAACCACGAGCAGATAGTCGAGGCATTTCAAAATGTTGACATAGTTTCCGAACTTGTCGAAAAGCTACCCAACGGCGAGTTTCGGAACGAGCTCGACATGGATATTGTTCTGTTTGGCCGCAGCTATCGCGGCAAACAGGTCGGGCCATACACCCGTCTGCTCGAATTCCTTCCCGGCGAAACGATAATCCAGGCAAACACCTGGGAGAGCAGCATATTTTACATTCTTGTAAATGGCGATCTCGAAGCCTCCGTTACTGAGCAAAACGGACAGCGCAAGATCGTCGGCGCGATACCGGCGGGCAACTCATTTGGTGAAATGGCTCTGCTTTCCGGTACGCCTCGAACTGCGTCGGTTTCTGTCGCCGAGAATACGTCGGCACTGGTTCTTGAATTTACCCGTCCTGCAATTCGCCTCTTGCGCAAGCTGCCAAAGTTCGGCAAGGCTCTCGACCGCAATTACCGCAACTACGGACTGACGCTGACTCTTAACGATTTTAAAAATTTCACAAATGCCGATCTCGACCCGGCGTTGCTGCAGCGTTTGAACGATGCCACGCGGTTTGCGGTCTATGAAAAAGATCATGTGCTGTTTCGCGAGGGCGATCCTGTAAATCGCGTCGTTTTTGTCCGCAATGGATGGATACAGCGTGTGAGCGGAATCGAATTTAATCCAAAGGCCGCCGACCTTTTGCTCGAATCGGACGAATCGGTCGGTCTTGACTTTCTCGGCTCGGGCGCTTGTCTCGGCCTCGAAGCAATAGAGAGATCGGGCGCGTGGGACTACACGGCGACGACGCGCTCCCGCAGCGAGGTGCTTGAGATAGCCATTTCACGTCTTCGTGACGACGTGGAGATGAGAGAAGCGGTAATGCCCTATTTGCGTTCTTCATCAGGCGCTGACGATGCCCATATGCCATCGCACCCTTCCGACACTCGCGTGATAACTGCAGCAAGCCGCGAGATCGAAACCGGTGTCGTTGACGGCGTAAACCTTTTGGTCATGGACATGGCAAAGTGCATACGCTGCGGTAATTGTTCGCTTGCGTGTCACAAGGTTCACGGCAATTCGCGCTTGACCAGGCGCGGCATCCATATCGAACGGCCGTTCAAGCCGAATAAACCTGCAATTCAAAGCGTCCTTGTGCCGACAGTCTGCATGCACTGTCAGGATCCGGAATGTCTGACCGGCTGTCCAACAGGAGCGATCGCGCGATTTCCAAGCGGCGAGATCGACATTAACACGAAGACCTGTATAGGTTGCGGCGACTGCGCCACGCAGTGCCCTTAC
The DNA here is from genome assembly GCA_964618985.1 of uncultured Chloracidobacterium sp. GTDB lineage: Bacteria > Acidobacteriota > Blastocatellia > Pyrinomonadales > Pyrinomonadaceae > OLB17. The sequence continues at coordinate 13,606 of CAZUEI010000001.1, read as the reverse complement.
AATGCAATCTCGATGATCGCACGGCCCGATCCCAAAAGCGCGAATGGCAATGGTGTTATTTCAGGCTTCTTGTCGGTATTTTCACTTCGCGAAGCAAAAATCCCCACGCCGGTCGAACAGACCGAAAATCTGCTCGCTGTCAAATGCAACCTCTGTCATGAAACGGGAATGAATCCGCCCGGCTCAAAAACCGAAGCATATTCCTGCGAAGAAAATTGCCCGACCGGCGCGCTTGTTCGCGTAAATCCGCGGGAATATTTTGACGAGGTTCATCAAACAATGGGCCTCATGCAGCGAAGCAAAACACACGCGATCGGCGAGAACATTCACAAGTTCGATCTGTGGGCGACAGTCTGGCATGTGTTCGGCGTAATTTCAGTTGTGTTGTTTGGCGGATTGGCTGTGTGGGCGACGCGTGCTTTTGCTCAGGACATTCCTTTGAGCGCAGGCGGCTGGGTGACGATGCGATGGCTGACCGGACTGACAGGCTTGGCGAGCATCGTTTGGGTAATGTTATATCCTGCCAGGAAACAAATTTATCGCCGCCGCGCAGGAGCGCTTCGATATTGGATGCTTTCGCATATTTATCTCGGCGTGTTGGCGGGAGTTTTGCTGCTTGTTCACGGCGGGACAAGCTCGGGCGGATTGTTGACGACGTTTTTGATGATCTCGTTCGATCTCGTGATCGTCACGGGGCTTTTCGGAGCCGCCTGTTACATTATTGTTCCGCGTTTTATGACACGCATCGAGCGCGAGCCGCTGCTTTTAGAAGACCTCGAAGCACGTCGCGAAGAGCTGAGAGCCGAACTCGTTCGTGCGGCGGATGCAACCACAAACGAGGAACTCAATCGATTAATACAAAAAAAAGTGCGTCGCCGTTTTCTGGGCCTCGGTTATCTTTTTCGGCAGTATTTTGGCAAGAGCGATCTTCAGGCGATGCTGGCCGACGCCCGCGAAGAATTCAGGGATGCGGCAAAAGGAATGTCGAGAAATGATGACGCACGACTGATGGAAGCGGTCGAAAATGCTGCGACGCTCCGCCGCGTCGATGCTCTTTGCTATCTGCACCAGATGTTGAAATTGTGGGTTGCTCCGCACGTTTTGTTTACGTCGATAATGTTGGTCCTGATGTTGATACACATAGTTCAGGTCGTATATTTTAATGTCCGATAAAACCGGAAAATTTAACATTCTTTTTGCCGGCGACGAGCAGGCCGGAAAGACTGTCGAGAAAGACGGCATCTTTATCGGGCGCTTTCAGAAAACCTGTGACATCGTTCTTGAACACAAAACGGTGTCGAGAATTCATGCGGGCATCAATCATCGCGGTGAGGACTACGAAATTATCAACCTCTCTGATAAGAATGTTCTAACGCTGAACGGCCGCCGTTTGCCCGCTCAAAAAACCGACGTTTTGGCTGACGGAGACACAATTCAGATCGGCCCGTTTACAATCCTCGTTGGTTTGAACGACGGCGCGATCACGTTGACTGTGCAGGGGCAGGTTGCTTCACGGCTTGGGGAAAAATCAGCCGAGATCAAACCGGTTGAAAAAAAACCGGCCGACATGGCTGACGTTCTCAAAGTTTTCTGGGAAAAACGCACACGCGAAAAGGAAGACTGGGGAACTCGTTTAAGGCCAACGGAAAAACCCAAGCCCGGCAAAGCGATGTTCAACTGGAAACCGACCCGCGATCTCAAACGGCAGTGGCGGTTTGGATTGTTCGCTTGGGCATTTTTGGTCATCGGCGCATTGGGGGCCTTTGCGTATTTTCGTCATCCCGAAACATACGCGCCAAAGCCTCTCGCAAATCCTCATGCGTCGGAGATCGAAAACAGCCCTATCGCCATGACGGCTAACGGCAACTCATGCACAACCTGTCACACGCTTAATGAGCCGCTCGAAAATTCCTGCATCCGATGTCATTCGGCGACGGAATTTCATTCGTCCAATACAAAGGCCCACGAGCAGGCCGGCATCACCTGCACCGCGTGTCACCGCGAACATCAGGGAGCCGCCTTTGATATGAAAGCAACTGCGATTCAAACCTGCGCTGAGTGTCATAACGACAAAAATACAAAGACCTATAACGGGAAAGGCGTTCATACGCCGCATGGCGGTTCTTATGGCTATCCGGTGGTTGACGGCGCTTGGAAATGGAAAGGCGTTTATCGGGAAGTGGCCGACGCGATACCAGAGATCAATCGCAGCGCGACGGGAGACAAAGACGAGGAGGCAAAGCTGAGCCGGCAATTTCACACAGTTCATCTTTATCGTTTGCGCGCTCCCGATGGTATCAAAGGTGATAAACGCGGGCTTATAACGTGTTCGAGCTGTCATGAAACCTTTGGTCAGAATAATGTGGATCGAACGACGCCGCGTCAAACCTGCGCCGTCTGTCACACGACGCCTGCAAATTCGTCCGATCGCGACAAGCTGTTTGGAAACATGTCGTCTGCAAACTGCATCTCGTGTCACGTCCAGCATCCATACAGCGGCGGCCGCTGGAGCGAATTTATGACCGACGATGCGTTAAACAGAAGAAAAGAGGCGGTTGGCAACAAGATAAAGGAGCTTAGAGGCCAATGAAATTTTTTCATATATTCATTTGCATCGTGCTCGTGGGCTTTCTTATCTGGCTGAATCGTATGATTGTGCCAGCCGATGCGGCTGTTTATGGCGGACTATCATGGATAGGTTGGGCGAGCATAGCGCTTGTTGGATTAGGGATAGGATTTCTGGCGATCTTTAACGATTCAACGCGAGCGTTTGGTTTCTTCAAAGATCGAGACAAAAAGGCTGCTCCTCTGACAAATATACGGACGCTTTCGAGCGCCGAGCTTGTCGAACTTGGCCTAGACAAATACCGCGGCCCGAGCTATCCGCATCCGGTCATTTTTCCCGAACGGTGCATCGGCTGTCAGGCCTGCGTTGATGCCTGTCCGCATGACGTTTTGGCGATCGTTGACGGAACCGCTTCGGCGGTCGCGCCCGACCTTTGCATGGAAGATACAGCCTGCCAGGCCGAGTGCCCGGTCAATCCAAAGGCCTGCATCATCATCAACACGGCAAAAGACGTGCGTTCGCTTCCCGTACCAACCCGAGATGGAGCGACATTTGAGACGAACGTTTCGGGCTGTTACTTGATCGGCGACGTTTCGGGAGTGCCGCTTATTAAGAACGCCGTCAAAGAGGGAGCCGAGGTAATCAAGCACATTGCCGCCGAGTTGAAAGGCGCGGCACCCGAACCAAAGGCAGCCTATGACGTGGCAATAATCGGCATCGGCCCCGGCGGAGCGTCTGCCGCCGCAACCGCAAGTGCTGCAAATCTACGTTATCTGGGCATCGAACAAGGCAGCATTCTCTCGACAATTGTCCGCTATCCAAAGGGTAAATACATCTTCTTTAAACCGGATACAAATGATTGGAACGGAGGTATATCCGTTGCGGGGCTTGGCCTCGCAAAAGCGAAATATGCTACTGATTCCGGCAGCGATGATGATGCGATCCTGGAACAACTCGGCCCTGACGTCAACGCACTCGTTCATGCTGAAGCGCCGGCATTGCATGCTCAGTTGATCACTCGCATTCCAAAGGCTCTTCAGCCGGAACTTTCAAATCTTCTTACGGAAAAGATAGAAAAGGAGCTTAAAAAGCGAGTTGTCGGTTTTCTGCGTACGAAGGGTTCGGGAAACTGGCCGAGCCTCTATCAAGCGCAGTTTCTGCCTAACCGACAGAACCTTATAGCCGCCTTTAACTCCGAAATTGCCGACCAGCTTCAGACAAAAATTCCAGGCGATCAGCGTGAGAACATCCTTAGCATTTGGCTGGGTAACCTGGCCGACCAGGGCGTGACCATAAACGAGAACGAACTGTGTAAGTCCGTCGAAAAAGCTCAGGACGGCGATTATTTTGTCATTAAAACCGAGCCAAAGGAACGGCCGCCGCAAACTTACACGGCTCGGCGCGTCGTTTTGGGAATCGGCCTGATGGGTGCGCCGAATAAACTTCGTCTGTCGAACGAGGACATGAAAATCACTATGGACGGCAAAGAAGTGTCCAAAGTCCTCTACGGACTCAGTGAACCCATGGATTTTCGCGGGAAAAACCTAGTCGTTGTCGGCGGAGGAAATGTTGCGGTCGAGGCCGCGGTCGATCTGATCGCAGTGCGCGACGGTGCGGCGATAAGCCCAAGAAAACCTGATGACATGAACCGCGTGACCGTTCTGGTGCGCGATTTTTTGGCGCCGACGGTAAAATTCGGCAATAAGTTTCAGATTTATAGCTGCGCCGAGAATGGCCTTCTCGATCTGCGGTTTGGAGTTGCCATCAAGGAAATGCGTGAGAACGAGCTTGTGCTTGAAGACGTAAAAACCAAACAGGAATTGGAAACTATACCAAACGATTATGTTTTTGCGCTGATCGGCGGCGAGAGACCGAACCGTTTTTTAGAATCAATAGGCATTACGATCAAGTAATAATGAAAAAAGATAACATCATGTCCGCCGTGGTAGGGTTGATCGTCGGCCTTGTCATAGGTTTCATGGGTGCAAACAGCATCAACAAATCCACGTTTGAAAAACAGCCGGCAGCATCTACTTCGACAAACGAGCCAAATAACAATCCGGCTCTTCCTAAAGATCATCCGCCGATCGGCACGAATTCAGGCGAACAGAGCGGGCCACGGCCAGAGGTTGCCGCTGCCATCGAAAAAGCAAGATCGCAGCCGCAGAATTACGAGGCCCAGATGACCGCCGCCGATCTTTATTACCAGATACAGCGTTTTGACGATGCGGCAAAATTCTACGAGAACGCGGCAAAACTAAAACCGGCAAATGCAGAGCCGATGATAAAGGCCGGCAATGCCTTTTTTGATGCTGAAAAATATGAGCAGGCCGAAAAATGGTACACGCTGGCGCTGCAAAAAGAGCCGAAGAATATTATCGCGCGGACGGATCTTGGTTTGACCTTTTTTCTTCGCGAGCCGCGCGATGTCGAACGGGCGATCAAAGAATACAAAGTGTCGCTAAACATCGACCCAGATCATGAGATCACGCTGCAGAACCTAGCGCTCGCCTACGACGAGAACGGTGACAAAGAAAACTTCCAATCAACATTAGAAAAGCTCAAAAAAGTAAATCCTGACAATCCAATCCTAAACAAAACCGCTAGCAGATAAGAATAGGCCTCTTTATCCTATTCGTTTTACGCTATTCGTTAACCGGACAATATTCCAGAGCGAAAGACGCAAAAAAATGTGGACGAAACGGCTTTTTTTTGTTAGATTTCAACTGCGCAACTGTTTACTTAGTATTCAATTAGTTGAAACATAACGGTAATTCGTCGTTTTGTCACTGGCGCGATAAATGAAAAAAGACCAGCAAATGACCTCTTCTGCACGGCGGGGAACCGCACGCGGCGGCCAAGCAGCGGCGGCACGGGCGATCTCGTTCGAAAGCATCGACACCGTTTTTCGAAGCGTTGGCCAGAAACTGCGCGAGGGCCTTTCGGGCGACGCAGAAAAGATACTTGTAAAAACTATCGATGGTTACGACCACACGCCCGACAATCTTGCCAACCTAAAACGATTATTATCATTTACGCTTGAGACCATAGGGCGATATAACGATTCGCTTGAAACGATCAAACCCTTTGCCGACGATGCAAACCTTTCGCAGCTTAAGATCGAAACACAGGTTAGGGTAACGACCCAGCTTGCTATCGCATACAGCAACACGGGCGACCAACCAAAGGCGATCACGTTGCTCAAGGAAAACCGGACTAGAGCGGACGAAAATGAGCTAAAAAATCTTATCGGCACGATCGAGATCGCATTAGCGCGCGTTTACAGAAAGTTGAGCGAGTATCCGATTTGTCGCGATTTTGCCCACAAAGCTCTCGACCGTTTTCGCGAGAATGGTGATTGGCTTGGCATGGCCGAATCTTATCGCGAGATCGCAAACAGCTTTCACCAGGAAGGCAACAGTGAAAAGTCGCTCGAAAATTTCGAACTCGGCATCAATATCATCGGCGAAAATTCTGCTCCGTTCATGCTCGGCAAGCTTTACACTGATATGTCAGGTGCATATTGGTTTCTTCGCCGGCCGCAGGACGGCATCGCCTGTCTCGAAAAATCCATCGAATTTTTTGACCAGACCGACCATGCGTTAAACAGCGTCATCGCCTACAACAATATCGGCATGAACCTCGTCCTTATAGGCGAATGGGCAAAAGCTGAGACGATGTTCAACCGCGCGCTTGAGATTGCCGAACGTGAAAATTACGTGCATGTCGCCGGCATCTACGATTCGATTGGCGAGCTAAACATACTCCGCGAAGAGCTTGACCAAGCCGAAAAGTGGCTGAATAAAGCCATTGCCTTTGCGCAAAAACACAAACATGCCTGGTACACGATGCAGCCCATGCGCAGCTTGGCTCGATGCTATTTCGCGCAGGGTAAATTTAAGAAAGCGATCGAGAAGGCAAGAGAGACAATAGATTTTGCTCATGAAAACCGCAATAAGACCTACGCGGATATGGCGAGGCTGGTTCTGGCCGAAAGTTATCTAAATCAGGGCGAAACGGAAGAGTGTGAGAAAGCCTTGGCCGCGATGGAAGAAAGTGACCAGTCGGGTGATTTTTTTGTGCTCGGCAACATTCAGCGTATTAGAGGACTTTCGGCGCTTGCTCAGGAAGATCTGGAATTGGCAATCCACCATTTCAGCCGCGGCCTGACTATTTTTGAGGCAGCTGAAGATCTCTATCATACCGGACTCATGCATTTCCTGCTTGGTGTGAATCTCGACCCGAGAAGTTTCGTTCGAGCGAAGCGCCATCTTACATCTGCCCTCGACACTTTCAAAAAACTTGGCATCAAATCTTACATTGCCCGTATCGGCAAGGAATTTGAACGCGTTGAGGCAAGTGCAACGTCTGGGGAAACGCGCACCTCGGAAAAACGTTCAAACTCACTTGTTTCACAGCTTTTGACAGTCCGATTGGCCGAGGCCACGGCCTCACGTGAACTGCTTTTCCGCGAGCTTGTCGCAGTGCTGCAGCAGGACAGTAACGCGAGCAAGATCGTCATTGCCCAACTCAACGAACAAAAACGTCTTTATCCATTCATCACGCACGGCCTGTCGCCTCAGGAAAGCAACGAGCTTGTCACAAAATTCAACGAAGCTCGCTCAAAAGGCGACGAAAAAACATTTGCCCGTACAAAGAATGTTGCTGTCTTTCCGCTTCACGGATCGGCGGCGGCCCCGGCTTTTTTACTTATCAATCCGCAGTCGGGCGCTTGCTTGAGCGATGACAGTTCGCTATCGCCTTTGCTCCGCGTTGTCGAGCTTGGGATGGACGTGATCGCCCTTCGCGAAAAAGACAAGTCGGCGCCTGCTGAGCGAGAATCATCGCCCTACGCGTCAAACAGTGTGATGCCCGGCTTTATCCATTCGTCGCCGGCAATGACCTCTCTTGTCGAAGAAGTTTACAAGATCCGCTCCTCAGACGTGACGGTGCTGGTGACCGGTGAGTCGGGAACGGGTAAGGAACTTGTCTCGCGGGCAATCCATACTTTATCGAATCGCAAAGACAAGGTTTTTGTGCCTTTCAACTGCACAGCTGTTCCGAAAGAACTTGCAGAAGGGCATTTATTCGGTTACAAAAAGGGCGCATTTACGGGAGCAGTTGTAGATTCACCAGGCGTGATCCGCACGGCCGACGGTGGAACACTGTTCCTCGATGAAGTGGGAGATCTTCCGATCGACGTTCAGCCAAAACTTTTGCGCTTTCTGCAGGAAGGCGAGATACAGCCGCTCGGCGAGAAAAAGCCTTTGAAGGTCGATGTCCGCATCATTGCCGCGACTAATATGCCGCTCGAGGACAAAGTCGCCGACGGCACGTTCCGCGAGGACCTTTTTTATCGATTAAATGTGATCAGGCTGCGTGTGCCGCCGCTGCGCGAACGCCGCTCCGAAATACCGCCGATCATAAATTACTACGTCGATCAATACTCATCACGTTTCGGCAAACACGACGTCACATTTACGCCGCAGACGATCGATCTAATGATGGTTTGCCATTGGCAGGGCAACGTCCGCCAGCTTTGCAACGAGGTGCAGCGGATAGTCGCGCGCGCGGTCGATAACGAAGTCATAACGCCGGACCATCTTTCGCCCGAGCTGAAACGAAGCGCCCAGCCGCTTACGCATTTTGACAGTGACTCTAACGTAAAACCGATCGCATCCTACGACGACGTATTTTCGCCGTTCACAAACATCCCCGAGGGCGGAACGCTCGAAGACGCCGTGTCTGAACTTGAAATGCAGCTAATCCGCGCATCACTCGCCCGTCACAGATGGAATATCTCTCGTGTCGCAAACGAACTCGGCTTAACGCGCCGCGGCCTTTATCTAAAGCTATCAAGATACGGCATAGAAAAAGCCGCATGATCATCGGAACTCGTAACTAGGCCGCAAACGCTCTTAACTCATTCAAAATTCCCGGCAGTTTGTCGAGCACAAAATCTACCTCTTCGTCCGTATTGTGTCTACCAAGCGAAAAGCGTATCGAGCCCATCGCATAGGAATACGGAACATTCATCGCCTGCAAGACTGCAGATGCGGTGTGATCTTTTGAGTGGCAGGCAGAGCCGGTCGATACGCAAACGCCGAGTTCGTCGAGCCTGTGCATTATCATCTCGCCGTTTGTGTTCTCGAACGAAATGTTCGATGTGTTCGGAAGACGTTTTGACGTGTCGCATGTACCGTTCAGACGAGCATTTGGAATCTTGTTCAATATCTCAGCTTCCAGATGGTCGCGTAATGCTCTGACCTTTTCCATCGGCGAAATATCCTTGACAAATTCCGCAGCTGCACCCATGCCCGCGATCTGGTGTGTTGCAGGGGTGCCGGCACGGCGGCCGCTTTCCTGTCCGCCGCCGATAAAAAACGACGGTAATTCGACGCCTTCGCGGATATACAGCGCGCCGATGCCTTTGGGGCCGTGAAACTTATGTGCCGCGATCGAGAACAGGTCGATCTCGGTGTTTTTCAGATCGATCGCGACTTTGCCAACAGCGTTTACGCCATCGACGTGAAATAGAGCATTTGATCGTTCTTTGATTATCCTGCCTATCTCTTCAACGGGAAACAAAATGCCCGTCTCGTTATTTGCAAGCATCACCGAAACAACAGCCGTCTTTTCATCGAGTGCCGAACGCAGAGAATCGAGATCGAGACTGCCGTCTTCGTCCACGTCGAGCCAAGTCACGCGATGCGAGCGGTTTTCGAGCTTTTCGCAAAGTTTCCGAACCGCCTCATGTTCGACGCGCGTCGTGATGATGTGGTCTTTTTCGGGTTGACTT
>CAZUEI010000001.1:0-4141 GCA_964618985.1 uncultured Chloracidobacterium sp. | reverse complement strand
AACCGCCTCATGTTCGACGCGCGTCGTGATGATGTGGTCTTTTTCGGGTTGACTTTCCAGAGAGCCTGCGATCGCCCAATTATCGCTCTCGGTCCCGCACGAAGTGAAAACGATCTCTCCCGCATTACTCGAGCCGAGGAGATCAGCAACGCTTTGCCTGGCCCTGTCAACGACGCCTTTTGACTGCCGGCCAAGTGAGTGAGCCGACGAGGGGTTGCCATACGACGAACCGAGATACGGCGCCATTGCATCAAACACCTCGGGCGAGATCTGAGTGGTCGCATTGTTATCAAAATAGATCATAAAATATAGAAAATTGAAGTGCGCTCAATTTACCATTTGCGCTTCACCAATTACAATTACAATTACTTTGGACGCAATACTTAAAATAACAGAACCGTCCGGGAGAACTTGGGAAACACGGCTCGCCCATGGCTCGACCTATTCCATCGGACGAGCACGCGAGAACAATATAGTTCTCGACGACCGCCGCGTCTCGCGCAAGCACGCATTTATTTTCGGCGACGGCAAGGTGTTCAAGATAATCGATGGCCATCTGGAAAACGGTCAACTAATTCGCAGCGTCAATCATGTCTTTGTAAACGGTAATATTCAAATACAGTGCCCGCTCGCCGACGATGACGTCATAACCATAGGCGAAAGCAGCCTGAAATTTAACTCGCTTGCTCCTCAGCCAGTCACAGTTGCCGCCGAATCGGTAGTTTCCGCTGAAGAAGAAAAAGCGCAGACTGTAAATTACGACGACGCTCCGCTCGGCCACACGCAGGTTCAGATCTCTGTCAACGACATCATCGGCCGACGGTCTTCTCTTTCGCTTGACACCGCCATTGCGACGCCAGAGGAGATCAAGGACCTGCGGCGAAAGGCAAAGATCCTCGAGCTTCTCTTCGAGATGAGCAAAACGCTCGGCACCGTTTTTGACCTTGAGGAGATATTTGAAAAGGCAACCGACCTCATCTTTCGCGGCACGCCGGCCGACCGCGTCATTGCGCTGCTGACGGACGATAATGTCACGCAGGGAATTCCAGACCACAGTCTTTACCAGATCGGAGCCAAAACACGCGAAAAGAGCATCGAAAAACTAACCGAAAAACTGACCGTTAGCCGCACGATCACGCAAAAGGTGATGCGCGACCGCGTGGCTGTTCTATCGCAGGACGCGAAAACGGACGAGCAGTTTGAGGGGGCAGAATCGATCGTTACTCAGGGTGTGCGTTCGACGATCTGCGCGCCGTTGATAACCCAATCGGGCGTTCACGGCGTCCTTTACGCCGACAGGCTCGACCCGTTTGCCGCTTTTTCGCCAGACCATCTTGATCTGATCAGCGCTGTCGCAGCTCAAACTGCCGTAACGGTGGAAACCGTGAAGGCTCACAAACGCCTTGCCCAGGAAGAGGTCGCGCGTGCCAATTACAGCCGCTTTATGCCCGAGTATGTCGTCCAACAGCTTCTCGAAAACCCAAATTCGTTCCGCCTCGGCGGGGCCAATCAGACGATAACCGTACTTTTCGCCGACATTCGCGGATTCACGACATTGTCAGAAAATGAGAAACCGGAAAAGGTGGTCGGTTTGCTCAACCTCTATTTTTCCGCGATGACCGAGATAATTTTTGAGCACGGTGGAACGCTTGATAAATACATCGGCGACGAACTGATGGCACTTTTCGGCGCGCCGACCGCCACGCCGCAGGACGCTCAAAATGCAGTAAAAGTGGCTGCCGCAATGCAAAAAAGACTTTTGACGCTCAATGTGGAATTGGCCACTCTCGGCTATTCGCAAATCGCCGTCGGCATCGGGCTTCACACCGGCGAAGCCACCATAGGTTACATCGGTTCCGAGCAGCGCTCTGAATATACAGCCATCGGCGACACGGTAAATCTGGCTTCGCGGCTGCAGTCAAACGCCGGCGGCGGACAGATACTTGTCAGCGAGGCAACAGCGACCGCCGCGGGCGACATATTTCCGATGACAAAGCGAGAGCCGCTCGTCGTAAAAAATCGCTTGCAACCAGTCGAGCTATTTGAGGTAAAATGGCAGTGACGTTCGAACGCAAATCTTTATGCTAAAGATCTCATCCTTAAAAAAATTTGTTACCGAATCGATGGCGATCGACCTCGGCACCGCCAGCACGATCATAGCCGTTAAAGGCCGCGGCGTCGTGCTGGATGAACCTTCCCTAGTTGCGATAAACGAGACTACCGAGACGATCATCTCGTATGGTTCGGAAGCCGCCGAAATGCGCGGCCGTGAAGGGCGCGATCTGGTGGTTCAAGCGCCGCTGACCGGCGGCGTGGTCGGCGATTTCGAGCGGACAAAAAAAATGCTCGCCCATTTTGTAAAAAAGGCAAAAACAGGAGGCTCGAGCATTTCGATACAGGCCGTGATGAGCATGACTTCTGACGTCACGCACGTTGAGCAACGGGCACTTTTTAACGCTGCCGAGGACGCCGGCATTGGTAAGGTCTTTATGATGGAAGAAGGCTTGGCGGCAGCATTCGGAGCGGGCGTTTTGCCTACGGACAAGCGTGCCTCGGCCATAGTGGACATCGGAGCCGGGACGACAAATATCGCGATTGTCGCTAAGGGCTCGATAGTTCATTCAACCTCCGACCGCCTCGGCAGCAACGCGATCAATGAGAGCCTCGCCACGCATCTTCGCCGCCATCGCGGCCTGCAAGTTGGCGTAGAAACAACAGAAATGCTGAAGACAAACTTCGCATCCGCGTTTCTTCCCGGCGACATTTCAAAATCTATCGAAGTCCGTGGCCGCGACGTGACGACCGGCAGCCCGGCGGCAGTTGAGATCACGTCGGGCGAGGTCTATCCGATCGTCGAGAGCATAGTCCGCCGCATCGCCTTACGGGTCAAGGACACACTAACTGAACTTCGCCCCGAAGTCGCCGCCGACATCTATGACCGCGGCATCATTCTCACCGGCGGCGGCGCACTGCTCGATGGCCTCGACCAATACATGCGTGGATTTACTAACCTGCCCGTGACCGTCTCGGATGAACCGCGCTATGCCACGGTCAACGGCCTCGTCAAAATGTTCGATGACGAAAAGCTTCTGGAACGTGTCTCACGCAATGAGCTCGGAGTCTTCCAACACGGCGAAATTCCATTCGAAGCCTAAATATTTAAGCCTTAACCATTTGGTTGTTTGTGTTATTCTTAGGGCAAAGGTTAGCCTTGGAATGACAATATTTTCTCGCGCAAACTTAATTGAAGGTGCAATTTACTAATTACATCCCGACTCTAAACACGCTGCGAAATGTCCTCGACATTGCGCTCGTTTTTATCATCGTCTATGTCGTGCTCAAGCTTTTGCGCGGGACTCGGGCCGTGCCGACTGTTGTTGGAATGTTGATCCTTGCGCTGCTTTATTGGCTCGCTGTCGTACAGGATCTCTCTACTTTGGAATTTGTGCTTCGATATGCCGTAGGGTTTATAGGAATCGCGATCATTGTGCTTTTTCAGTCCGAGATCAGACAAGCTCTTATTTACTTTGCAAATCGGTTTCGGTTTCCAATACTAAAGCGGCAGCGCGGGCAATTTGGCGGGAGCGTCTATGACGAGATCGTACTCGCGGTGACGACGCTGGCCTCGGAAAAGACCGGCGCGCTTATCGTCATTGAGAGAAAAGTCGGCTTGCGAAATTTTATCGACGCCGGCGTCCAGCTCGACGCAAAACTCAGCTACGACCTGCTCGTAACGATCTTTAACCCAACCACGCCGCTGCATGATGGAGCCGTCGTTATTCAAAACGAACGCCTCGCCGCCGCATCGGTTTTTCTGCCGCTGACAAAAAACCCCGAGGTCTCACGCGAGCTCGGCACGCGGCACCGTGCAGCGATCGGCATCACCGAGGGCTCGGATGCGATCTCGATCGTCGTGTCAGAGGAAACCGGCCTGATAACCTACGTCGAGGCTGGTGAGGTTCGGCGAAATCTCGATACAACACAGCTACGCAAATTGCTCCTTGACGCGATGGAAATTCCGCTGATCGAATCGCACCGGGCAAAGAATTTTGCCGCAGAGAATACGGAAAGCACAGAGATAATTTAATGGCTGGACAACTGTGGGCAAAACATGTCATTGGAAAGATCTTTCTCGAAGATT